>JANQRQ010000266.1 GCA_028284485.1 Planctomycetaceae bacterium
GGTGCAGGTGGCGGTGTTGATGTGGATGCAAGCCAACCCCCGACGGCGACTTCAGATACGAACCCCGAAACTGCGTCGGATGCATCGGCTGGTGCGACAGGATCGGAACAAGCCGCTTCCACCGCCGACTCAGATTCGGTGATAGATCGATCTTTGGTGGCCATGGTGACGGCCTCTCAGCAACGAAGTGACAATCGCCACAAACCATACTGTCGGCGACTAACGGCTGTGGCTTACCTCTTAGCGGGAGACCAGGAAGGCGCCGATGCGCAATTGAAGCAGCTCGACGTCATTCGGCCGAGTGTGCCGTATTACAAGATTTCTCCACTTGTCATCATGGCATGGGACCAATTGGCAGAAGGTCGACGCGAAGACGCCGAAAAGACGGCGGAGCTCGCGTGGGGATTATCGTCCGACCTTCCCAAGTTTGGGCAATTCTCGGTCGATGCGGCGAGCGACTTAGGCGCCGTTCTCGTCGCCTTGGGACGTACTGCGGATGCACAGACGCTCGTTGCCCGATTCAATGATTCCGAGACTCAAGGACAACTGTCGGCTCTGCAGCAGCATGCATACGAGTCTAAGGGTTTTGCAATCGAAAGTGATGACAAGCTGGCGCCAGCTGTCCCTTGGACGGCTCCGCAGTTTGTTGCCGTTGCGAGAGCCCTTGTCACGCGCGGATTCATCGACGAGGCACTCGCTTGGTCTGTTGCATTGAGCGACAAGGAAGCACAGGCCGAATGCCTGGCTGAAATCAGTAGTGCGGTCGCGCGGCAGACAATCGATGAGAGCCAACCCGAGTTACTTGAGCAGGTCACTGGCCAAATTGACGGTCTCGAGCCGGCGATTCGAGCGCGGGCTTACGCTCGAATCGCAGCCGCGCAATTGCAATCTGGCGACGCCGATAGCGGTGCGAAATCGTTGGAAGCTGCGAACGCCGCGCTAGGCGAGATTTCAGCCCCAGAGGCTGTTGGCCTGGGAAATGTTGCCCAAACTGCTGAGTTTGAACTGCCGGATGCGGTCCCACTAAGGCAAGGGGCGGTTGCCGCTGCAGAAATCGCTCGTGCGGAGCTGATCCAGGGAAAAATGGACGAGGCCTGGACGGCGATTGCAACGGCATTGGCGTACACGCGGGCCATGGCTCCTTCACCGGTCATCGCTCGACAACGTGTGGAGGAAGCCTCGCGAAGTGCAAACGCTGTCCGTGGCAGACTGAAGAGCGGTCTCGGTTTGGAGAACGATGATCTTGTCCGACGGGCTTTCAATCGCTATCGAAACACGGTCCAAGCAATTTTGGAGGCTGCAAGTGCGCGGTTTGCGTTGCAGTCGGCAATCGTGGCTCGTGCTGCGGAATGGGGATTAGGCGATCGTGTTTTGGCGGAAATCAAAAGCCGGGCGACCGCTCGAAATGCCAACCAGCAGGAACCGTGGATTTCAACCAACATTCCGCGAATCTTACTGGCAAAGGCGCGGGAAGAAGGCTCTACGTTGGACGCTGCTGAAGTGCAAGCTCTGGCCCGAAACTCCGGGGCTGCTCCACGGTTTAACTTAAGGCAATCGACATTGAAAGCCGTCGCGGCTGGCGATGTATCTGCCGCCGCCGGTTTGATTGACCGCTATTCGGGAGCGCAAGGCGATCGTTCGGGGGATAAGGCTTGGCGGACGTTGTGGACGTTGCAATTGGTGAGCCGTATTGTCGAAGATGCCGGCGCCGATGCCGCCTTGAAGTTCGTCAGCGCTCTTTCGTCAAAGGATATCGTGCTTCGAGAGGAGGCCATGAATCTTGTGGGTGCCCTGGTCAGCCTGCGAGGCGAAGAACAGCCTGCGATCGCACTTGCTCGGCAGCGGGATCTGCAGGCCACCGAAAAAGTCGCACTGCTAAACGGTGTCATTCGGGGAATAGTCGCACGCGGTGACAAGCCGGAGTAAACGGGAATCGGTCGACGAGCGTCCGTTCAGCCTACAAAGGACGTTCAAAGTATCGGCTGAGAACGCGGACTCGGTAAATCTGAAATGAGACGATAAAACCGAGAACCAACAGTACGGATGCGTAGATGACTGGGTAGTGTTCATGCCCCGCTAAATCGTCTTGCCGCACGACGATGAGTGCCGCGTAGGCAAGGAGAGTGCATATTGTCATAAACCAGACGAGCCGTACTTGGAAAAACAATCCGGATGCAACGATGAGCAACGGATACCCCACGAGCAAAGGGCCGATCGGGGGCTCTGCGAGAGAAAGCATGGTTGTCATAAGTACGGCGTCGGCTGCAACCCAACCGAAACGGGCGACGTATTGCAAACGATCGATTCTGAGCAGCTGTTGAAAGACAAACGCCACCGCAGCCCAAACCGCGAAGATGACCATGATTTTGATGTGAAACGGCAGGTCCGTACCGTTGTACTGGTACTTGACCTGCACGATTCCAGCGGAGACAAGCAGAGCTGCTAACCGCGACACTAACGCTGGCTCGCGCCGTGCCCATCGTCGTGTTCGTTGCCAGAGGCTCGACGGTTGAGCCTCGACCGGTTCGCCTTTGAGGAATCGATCGAGGTCGTCAGCAAATTCCGCCGCGGATTGATAACGATCATCGGGGTCTTTTTCGAGTGATTTGAGACAAATCCACTCCAATTCGACCGGGATTTGCCGATTCAGCACATGCGGCAGCGTGGCTTCGCCTTCGAGGACTTGCACGAGGGTATCCAGAGGGTTGGCTTCCTTAAACGGAGGTCGACCGGTTAGCAACTCATACAGAATTGCTCCCAGGCTGTAGACATCCCCACGCACTGAAACGGAACTTCGGCTGCCAGTCGCCTGTTCAGGCGCCATATAGCTTGGCGTTCCGACAATCGTTCCGGTCTGGGTCTGCGAGCTGTCGTCGGCGAAGACCTTGGCCAGTCCAAAATCGGTAACGTGCGGATTGCCCTCATCATCCAGCAAAATATTGGAAGGTTTCAGATCGCGATGAACGATGCCATGCTCATGCAAGAAATGGACGGCGCGGGCAACCTCGATTAAAAGTTTGGCAGCCTGTTCGGGAGAAATCGGCGCACGGCCGGCCAGGTCTGCCAGACATTCGCCTTCGATAAAGTCCATCGCGAAATAATGTTGCCCATGAACCTGGCCGACTTCGTGAATCCCCACGATGCGCGCATGGCGTAAACCGCCAGCAGCACGAGCCTCGGCATAAAACCGCCGCACCTCATCGGGTGACGCCAGGCGGCTGGAGAGAATCATTTTTAGCGCAACGATTCGATCCAGGTCGGTCTGTCGGGCTTTGTAAACGACCCCCATGCCGCCCCGACCGATTTCTTGCAGCAACTCGTATTTGCCAAATGATAACGGGTCGCCATGGTTGCCGGCCGTTGTGACATCGATCGAGGCCCTGCTCGAGCTGGCCTGCGTCGGGGAATCATCGGTGGGGGCCGCCGTCATGTCCTCGGACGGCTGAGGGGCCAAAACTTCTAAAGAATCCAAGAACCCTGAGAACTGCTGTAACTCTGGATGGCTGTTCAATAATTCCTCGCAACGACTATGGTTCTTCGATTGCAAGGCTTCGACGTAGCGATCGCACAATTCCGCCAACTCGGCGGAATCATTGGGTGGGTGGCCGCTCTCGTCATTTGCCGGCGATGTCATGGGAATCAGCCATCCAGTTTTTGTTGCAGCTGGCGGATAGCCCGCATCCATAACATTTGTACCGCGGGACGTGAACGATCCATACGTGTTGCAATCTCATTGAAGGAAAGCCGCTGTAAGTTTCGCAGTTCAATCACTTCGCGATAGTCAGCCTGCAATTGCGCCAGTGCATGTGCCAGCGCCACCTCGCGTTCGCCGCGCATTGCGAATTCGCTAGGCGATTCGGCACGGTCGCTTGGTTCCCGAGTGCGACTTTCCGAGTATCCGATTGTCGGTGCCTGCATCGAGATTTCACGGCGAGTTTCGCGCTTTGCCGTGCCCTGGTAGTGCCGCACGAAATCGGTGGCATTGTGCTTGAGAATCTGACGCAGCCAGGCAAGCCATTCGCCTTCCGATTCTCCCCGAAATTTCGACATGCCGCGGTGCGCGTCCAACAAGGTCTGCTGAACGAGGTCGGAAGCATCCACTTTGGCCTGTAGCCAACTTTCGACTTGCGCTTGTGCCACGATGTTGACATAGGGTCGACACCGTGCAAACAGCTGATCGCGGGCTTGTTCGTCGCCTTCTTGGGCCCGTTTCAGGAGTTCGACCAGTTCTGAGTCGTCAGGCATTCGGATACCGATTCGGCGGTCGGTCAATTCGTTGGAGTGCGACAGCGTGTTACGCTGATTCGTGGCTGCGATCAATGCGTTTTTTAATGCTTTCCACGAGCCAGATCCGGTCACGCATCCAATAAACCGGTCTAAAAACAGTCTAACAAATCATTCGACTGCAGATCTTTCCTGTTAGGGAAATATCTGGCACTCATTCGATAATTCGTCGGCGTATTGCCCGAGCGCGACAGTTGCAATCGTCGCCAAATTCAGTTCAGGCGTTGCGTAGGCCTTCGCGGCGAACGTCCCGCAGGTGCCGGCTTATCGATCCCGATAGCGGCGGCTGGCCTCGTTAAGAATATTTCGTTCGGAATCGGTCAGGCTCGCTTCGCCTTGTTCATGAATCTTCGACAAAATCGCGTCGACCTGAGATTCCATGTTGGCCTTCTCACCAACATCGTCTGTTGGTCGATACAGTCGAATCTTGCGTGACGATCCGACACGGCGCAACTGGTTCCGCCGAAAATTGGAGAACAGGGACTCCAGTCGAATGTTGTACTTCTTATACAGGTATCCGAATAAAAGTCCCCCGACGTGGGCTGAGTGAGCGACGTTATCCAGCGGTTGTTGACCACCCAATTGACGAATGACAGGAAAGACATCGTAAAACACATACAGGACAACGACCCAACGCATTTCGAGCGGCAGAATTCCAAAGATGTAGATGACCTGTCGAGGATAGTGCATGGCAAAGACCATCATGACCGCCATGACGGCTCCGGATGCACCGATGGCTGGACTCTGGTTTCCAACTCTTAATGCCAAAGCGATAAAGCAGACCCCGGCAAACGCGGCCGCAGTCAGATAGAACAACAAGAATTCTCGCGACCCGTACATGATTTCCAGCGTCTTGCCGAACCACCACAACAGCAGCATGTTGAATACGATGTGCAGAATATTGTCGCGGGCATGACAAAAGGCATAAGTGACCAAGCGCCAGATCTGGCCGTGGATCGTGTCTTGCGGATCGAGTTGCAACCAGCTTGTCACAACCGAAACCTTGAACTGTCGGTATTCCCCAGGGAAGATCTGGACCGTTTCAGTCGTCGTAAACAAGAACTGCGCCAAGAAAACCACCACCGTAACGATGATCAACTTCTTGCAGACCGAACCATCGCCGCCGGAAGAAAATCGTGGCGTCGATTCTCGAAGATAGTCTCGGCTGTAGATACCCATGGAGGTGTCCGTCTCCGTTGGAGGGAACCGGTACAAGTCGTACGACGGGCTTGATCCCGGATTCGCTCTCAACCGCTTTCACAGAATTTCGTTTGGCACTCTGGCGACAGAGGTTATAGACCTGTCTCCTTTACCACCCAACAGCAAGCGGATTACGCTCACTTGTCAATCGGCCTTGAGCACAGCGGAATCATAACATTCAGGC
This sequence comes from Planctomycetaceae bacterium, assembly GCA_028284485.1. Classification (GTDB taxonomy): domain Bacteria; phylum Planctomycetota; class Planctomycetia; order Planctomycetales; family Planctomycetaceae; genus JANQRQ01. Next base: position 5,669 of record JANQRQ010000266.1, read on the forward strand.
CGGCTGAGATGTCACCTGCTGCTGACCGCTTGGACGGGCGGAATCCATCACACATTTCCAAGCGGGAATTATAGCGTTTTTGCCTGGAATTTATGAATGCCAGATCCAGGCTATAGGCCGGTCGTTGCCGAACCTTCGGAGCGGCTCCAGTTTTGCAGCGTCTCGAGCAGATCGCTGTAGAGTGCCCGATTCTCCGCTTGGAGTTGCTGATACCGACTGTAGGCCTGATTCCGTTGCCGTCGAAGCTGATCGACTTCCAAAATAGCTGTATTTCGCGCGTCCTCTTCATCCTTAATGGCTTGGACGAGGCCATCGATCATATGGTTCGGCAAGATGTCGCGCTGGGTTTCATTGGCCGGCTGCCCAAGTAATTCACCGCGTCGCAAATCGAGGTGTTCTGTCGCTTTTTGGATCAATTCGTTTTGCCGCGCGACATTTTGTTGGGCCCGATTGAGCCGATTACTGGCGTTGACAACTTCGCGATCCAATCCGGTGAATCTGGAGAAATGCTCAACCGGAATCATGGTGCGGAAACGCCATGGTGCCTGTTGATTCCAGCTTTGGATTTCTCCGGGAAGGACCGTCCAATCAGGACGCAGTGTTGATGCATCCGCATCTGCAGCGACAACACGAAACGGACCAATGTATCGCCAGGCATTATTCTGCTGGGGAATCGGCTGAAAAGCGTGCAAAACCTGATTCGTGTCGAGCCCGTTTCGAGCACCCAGTTGGGCAACATTGACGGCCCCGTTATTTCCAATTTGCACGGGTCGGGGCGTAAAGATGCGATCCCAACCCAACATCGTCATGTCATATTCGATTTGCAGGTCTTTCAGAGCGCGATTCTGCTTTTCGACTTCCTGCTCAGCTTCGACGATTTGAGTTGCAGTTGCTTCGGCCTCCTGGGTCCAGCGGTTCCTCATCACAACCATATTCGCCGAAAGGCCGACCGCCAGCAGCGATAGGATTGGAATAAGGGCCCATGCCAGGATTTTTCCAATTATGTGCATCAACTATGCCTCGTGTCGCGATTTGTCCGGCTGATTGGTGTCTTATCGGCTTTCCTGGGGAAGAGCCCGAAGGACGCCCGCACATTTGCGATGTGGTTGATTCCAAAGGATTTGATGGCTGAACCAAGGTGTATGCAGCAAACTGGCGATACACCTTCATTGCCTGACCGAACGGACTGCGCAGTCTACTCGGTTGCTACAATTTATCATAAATGCCGCGACTTTCCCTGGTCAAGCAGAATCAGCCACGCTTCTGTCAGGGATCTTCTTTCGGCAGATAATCCCTATCTCCCGAAATATCCTGCATATGCATACAAACACCAAGCTGCGAAGCTTACAATGCCGCTTGAAGCGGCAGTCATGGGGGCAGGCTCGGTCTGTTCGGAAACGTGGCGGGTCAGACGGAGTGTCTGTTTTTGCGGCAACAACGGATCGGGTGGCGGAATCAATCTTGGCAAGGGCTGACAGCAAATGACAAAACAGCGGGTTCGTCGGGAAGATTTGAAGCCGGATGAAGTTCTGTGCGACTACTGTACGGCAAAGTGCTGCAAATATTTTGCCCTGCCGGTCGATACTCCCGACTCGATCGAGGACTACCAGCATATGCGTTGGTACATGATGCACGGCGACGTGTCGTTCTTCGTGGAAGACGAAACGTGGTACCTCATGGTCCATGCCGATTGTAAGCACCTGCTGCCAGACAACCGATGCGGCATCTACGAAACTCGTCCGACCGTCTGCCGGACTTACTCCACGAATGATTGTGAGTACGACGACGATGCCTGCTATGACAAGTTGTTTGAATCTCCGGAACAACTTTGGGAGTATGCCGAAGCGGTCTTTCCGCAGGCGGAGTTAAGGCGAAAAGTTGCGAAGCGCCATGGCGTTTCGGCGGTGCAGTTGCCTGTGCTAAGCGTTGTGGGAGAAGACTGAATTTGCTGCCAACGGCCGAGACACTGCGACGACATCATCATCGTTGGCCAGAATCAGTCTCAAATCCCGGTTGTGCCTGTTTTCTAGCCTACAATACGAGAGTCTGCGCGATGCATCATAGGCTTTTGGGACCGCTTGTTGAGCCTGGCACGTTTGCCAGAAGCGTATCGGGAGCGATTGGTCAGGACGCCAGAGGCAAAGACGACGCCAGCGGCAAAGTCAAAGTGCTGTAATCTCGAATGAACTGCATTGATTGAGAAAATGCAAGCTCGAATGCAGTTGTGAAACTAAGTTCGGTCGTGACGAGTTTCGATGCGAAAGGTCGACGATCAGGCGTTCGCGTCGGTCGATGAGAAACCCGTGAATCTGAGAAACCCGTGAATCAAAAGAGAATCAAACCACAAACGCTGAAGGGGTTTCGCGATTACCTTCCCTCGGTGATGCTGGCACGCGAATCGCTGATGGATGTCGCCCGCGACGTTTTTCGAAGTTTCGGTTATGCGCCGATCGATACTCCTGCCTTGGAATACAGCGAAATTCTGCTCGGAAAAGGTGGCGAGGAATCTGATAAGCAGCTATTTCGTTTTAACGATCAAGGGAATCGCGATGTTGCCATGCGGTTTGACTTGACCGTACCGTTCGCGAGATTTGCTTCGCAGTATGCGCAGCAGCTTGGTACCCCGTTCAAGCGTTATCACATCGGCACAGTCTGGCGTGCCGAAAAGCCACAAAAGGGCCGATATCGCGAATTTGTACAATGTGACTTCGACACCATTGGGACCGATGCGAATTCTGCTGACATCGAAACGCTCTTCGCGATTCATGATCTCATCGAAAAGATCGGATTCAGTGACTTCACGATTCGGGTGAACAACCGCCTGATACTCAATGGTCTTTTGGAGTCGCTGGACTTGCAGGACAAAACGGCTTTGGTTTTGCGCTCGTTGGATAAGCTATTCAAGATCGGCCGTGAACGAGTCGTCGAAGAGCTAGTCCGATCGGTCGGTACATCAGAAGGTCAGGCCACGGCGATTCTGGATCTTGTCTCCGTCAAGGGATCGTCGATGGAGATTCTCGAAAAACTGGACGCCCGATTATCGGGCAGCGAGCAGGGGCAACTCGGAGTTCAGCGGTTGCGGGAATTGTTCGAATGTTGCAAGGCCGCAGGAATTCCCCACGAGCGTGTCGCGTTGGATGTATCGATTGCCCGTGGCCTCGATTATTACACTGGCACAGTCTACGAGACTTTTCTAAACGATTTGCCCTCGATTGGGAGCGTTTGCTCCGGTGGTCGCTACGACGACCTCACCGGCCTCTTCACGGCACAGCCGCTACCTGGCGTCGGGGCTAGCCTCGGGCTGGACCGGTTGCTGGCTGCGATGGAAGAACTGGGAATGGTAACGGCCGGTGAGTCCCCGGCATCGGTTTTGGTGACTGTGCTCGACCAAAACCGAATCGCAGACTACCTGAGGATTGGTCGAACTTTGCGCACGAGCGGATTCGCCGTTGAGGTCTATACCGATAGTCGAGCGATCAAGAAGCAACTCGCCTATGCGAATCGGAAGAAATTCCGCGTGGCCATAATCGCCGGTGATGAGGAATTCGGCGCTGGAAACTGGCAAGTGAAAGACCTGCTCGGGGGCGAGCAAACAGCCGTCGCCGAGTCCGATTTGCCAAAAGTCCTTGGCGAAATGCTCGCGGCCGAAGTCTAATGGACGAATTCGGCAATGCCCTGATCGAATGACGGTTGTCATGGCCCAGCGCAGCAATCATTACGATGTCGCATTTGAGGAGTTCCTCCGGTGGAAACAGGTTCCCTACATTGCCGTTGATGAGCAGCGCCGCTCGTTGCTTCAAGAAGCATCTCTGAAATCAATGGATTTCATTGTTTCTTCGTCTCGCGGCGTAAATCTTCTCGTTGACGTCAAAGGCCGGCGGTTTCCATCGGGGAGCGAAACCAGCCCGCACAAGTGGGAGAACTGGGCGACTGCCGACGACATCGAAAGCCTGTTGCAATGGCAGGGAGTGTTCGGCGAGGGGTTTCGCGCAATCTTAGTTTTCGCCTATTACCTCGTCGACGAACAGTTCCTTTCGGATTTTGATTCGCTATTCGAATTTCGTGATAGCTTGTATTCGTTTTACGGTGTCTGGGTCGACGAGTACCAGGAAGGGATGACCACCCGCTCGCGTAGTTGGGATACGGTATCGTTGCCGAGTGCGAATTTTCGCGAACTCCGACTTCCTCTGGAAAGATTCCTGTAAACCCGCAGCCAAAGGCGAAGCTTGTTCTTGCGACTTGGTATCAACGTCCTTCCTCGATTCGAGCAGAATCTAGGAACGATTGGAACTCCTCGAGGAAATCCCCTACCGCGTCGCGCGGGCCGGTCAATTTGATGAAGAACGGACGCGGCGTGACCGGAATGGCAATTCCAACCAGTCGCCAATTGGAATGAGGGCCGGCATCGTTTCCGACGCTACTGGCAAACGTTCCGCGTACATCGACCCATTGGCTTTCAAGACTGTCGATTCTGGCAGTCTTGCGCGTCGCCGCATCGCCCGGCTCTTGCTCGAACTGATCAATCCACCGTTGAAGATTTGCGTCGATTCCTCCCCCCATGGTTGTCAGACTCAGAGTGAGTTCCCCTTCAGGCCTGGAGATAGCAAATTTGGCATCAACAAAGGGGCTAGCCGGAAACTCTGCCCATTCCGAGGGAACCTGAAATGAGATCCCAGCGAACTTCCGCTCCAACGGAGTGGATGACTCGTCCGAAGAATCGAATGCGTTGCCGGCAGCTTCCCGGTTGGCTTGTTGGTCCGGAAAATCGACAGTCTCGATTGGGGGATCGACACTAGGATCCGGCGGGGAAATGCTGTCACATCCGATTGCGGATGCAAACATAAGGCAGATCAACAGTTGCCGTGCGTTGAATTGCAGCAAGGCGAGCCGAGATCGGGGATCTGGGCAGAGAACGTATCGAGCGGTACGTGGCATGGGCGAATTCTCCAACATGTCAGTGTCGGGCTATTAAGTCGAACCATTGACATGAAACGCGTAAGGGTTGCGGCATGGTCGATGGAATGGGCTGTGTCGAATTGTTAATTCGCTCGTCTCGACTTACAAAACACAAACACGCAGGGCATTCGCAATCGACGAGGCCCTGTCTAGTTTTACTGTAGCGGCAGCGCACTGTGAATTGCGTCGACAACAACTCGATCGCCGCTCAACCAAAATGTGGACACGATCGATCGGTGCACAAGCAGATTTACATGTCATTTCGACGGTCAAACCAGTTTCGTTGTTGCCCACTCCACGATTGTAGCCGTCGAAAAAATTAATCGGCTGTCGTGCGAAAGGCAAGTCCATCGGCAGTTCGGGACGCAACGATGGGCGATCTGGTGAAACCGTTCAATCGGAAGCGATATCGACGGGGCGATAGATCGAATCGGTTGGCGAGTAATCCTCGCAAAGCATGAGGATGTCGTGACTCGCTGCGAAGTAGGCATCGATGATACCCGGGTCCCATTGCTTTCCGGCACCGCGACGAAAGATCTCTTCAATCTTTTCAGGTGGCATTCCTTCGCGGTACGGCCGATTGCTTCCCATGGCATCGTAACTGTCGGCCACTGCAAGAATGCGGGCCATTAAAGGGATCTCGTCTGCGGCCAGACCATCGGGATATCCCTTCCCATTGTAACTTTCGTGATGGTATCGAACTCCTGGCAGTGTCCTTTGAAGGTTTTTAAGTCCCGCCAGAATGTTGTAGCCAATCATGGGGTGCTCTTGGATCTTTTCGAATTCTTCAGAAGTCAGCTGGCCGGGCTTCTGCAGAATGCGGTCGTCGACTCCGATCTTTCCGATGTCGTGTAACAATCCCGCCAGGTAGATGTCCTGAAGGTCCTCATCGGGGAGTTGCATTTCCTCGCCGATTCGCCGTGCAATCAACGCGACCCGCTCACTGTGGCCTCGCGTATAGGGATCTTTCGCGTCGAGCGTCGAAACCAACGAACGGACGAAGCTTAGGATTAATTCGTCATGTTGGTGATAAAGATCGACATTCCGCAGGTGCGTTCCAAGAATTGTCGCGATCGAGCTGAGGAGGCTTGCTTCGACAGTTCCAAATTCCCGATCGTTCTCCAAGTTGCAGCTGAGAATCCAGCCGTATCGGTGCTCACCTTCTGCAACCGAGACGAGAGTGAAGTTTTTCAATCCCGGGAAATCGGCACCCAGAAGAGTACCACTGACGCCATTTTTTACGAGTGGCCGCGACCAATCATGAGTCTCGAACCTCGCAATGAGTTTTGCCATACCGAACTCGTCGAATGGCGGATCTCCGTGTGGCAGAAAACGCGTTTCCGATCGACGGTCTTCCAGCCAGATGATGTTCCCCTTGGCTCGTAACAACCCCGCCAACCGCTCAAGGCAAGATTCGGCCAGATCAATCGAGCTCCGAGAGATTTGAAGCTTTCCGGTCAACGTATGTAGCAGACTGATCTCTTCGTAAGTTTGCTCGATCTGATTGCCGAGTTGGTCGATTTCTCGCAGCAGAAAGTGTTCGCGCGCCGCCTTCGACCGTTCGGAGAGTGCTGTCCTTAACAAGCATTCAAGAGTTGACTGGGAACAATGCGGCAGTGTTTTGAGGTGGTTGTTCAGGCGTTCGGCTGACCAGTTCAACTCGGTGGCCGCCATGACCATCGAGGATGGACGTGCATCGGGGTGAGAAAGCGCATAACCAACCCCAACGATTCTTCCGTCTGCCCGTTCGACCAAAGGGGCGCCAAAGAACACCAATCCCGATTTTTGCTCGACAACAACAATGTCGTTCGAGCGTAGCAGTGTGTCACAAAGACTATCGGGAAAAATTGGCAGAAGATCTTCGTCGGACTTCGCCACGACCATCCCACCCTGCGATTCAACACACAGCCAAGGGAGTCCGGTCGCGGAAGCCAGTTGATTCATCTCCGCAACGACATGATCATGCAATTCCTGCGGGATATCGACACAGCCAACGGCCGGCGAATCGGTCGGAAAATCTTCGAGTTCGAGTGTTAATTCTGTTGTCATTGGTTTGCTCGGGCTTTCCGAAAGGAGAACCGCACAGCAAACGTAGGTCATGAGCGTCGAATCTACCGATGTCGATCAGAAAATTCTCGCAACTCGTTGGTGGGAGAATGCCACACAAGATGGGCTGCCATGGTTATGCGTGATTTGACGGTCAAATCGATTGCAGCCGTCTTTTGGAAGAGAACCAATGGTCGTGACGAAGCGACCTTGGGAAGCGTCGAATTGCAGACCAGCCGACGCGACCTAACACGGATGAGCTATCCGGCGCTAGCTCGTCTTGTCGCCTTTTTCGCGGTATTTGGCGCTGGCTCGATTCAGCAACCGTTTTTCGGCTTCACTAAGCGAGTCGAAACCCGAGTCGTGCACTTTCGCCAACAAAGCGTCGATCTGCTTTTCTGTTTCGGCATCCTTTTCTTGGATCTTTTTCTGTTTCTCGGTGCGCCGTCTTTCGCGCCAGCGTGCCAGCAATCCCTGTTTCCGCATCGGACGGCGGTGTTCTGAGCGCTCCAGGCTTGTGTATCCCTCGGAAAAGTCGTAGCCGAGGAATGACTCGTCGAGAGCTTCTCCGCTTCGAATTTGCATTGTTTCGTGCATGTTGAGAATCAGCACGACCGCACCGATAAAGACGACCCAAACCTGGTCCAGCAGGACACCGCCGAGCAAGATGACAAATCCGAACGCGAAGCCAATACGCAGGTAGATTTCGGTAGAGGTTTCATCACCGAATTTGGTCGACAGGCAAGCTTCGATCATCCGACCACCATCCAGGGGATGGGCAGGAATCAGGCTGACCAGAAACAGTAGCCAGTTGATACAAAACGTCGTTACCAAAAGGTCCCGGGCCAGATGGTCGGCAAGTGCGGGCCGAGGAAACTCGAGCGGATGCAAGGCCTCAGCCGAAAGGCCGGCATCCCATACGGCCCAGAAAGTCAACGCGCAAATTGCGAGATTCGTCAGTGGCCCGGCTGCGGCCGTAACAAACCGCGAAGACAGTGTGCGTGCCGGTTGGACCCATGCCAAGCCGCCAAGCGGCCAGATCAGGATTTCGTCTCCGATGCCACCAGTAAAGCGTGCAGCGACGACATGCCCGAACTCGTGCAACAGGACACTAAAAAACAGAATCAGGCTGAACAACAGGCCCAGCTGGAGATCGTTGAGACGGTAGCAAATGACCAGCGCAACGAGAGGAAAGAACAGGCTGACGCGCACCTGCGTTGCAAACCAAGTCCCGAAAGGAAACGACCAAAACAACGGGCTATTGCGGTTGTTCATAATGCGTTTACAGTTTCGACAACCACAGGGGCTATTCGGACAGGCGGGGCAAGATGGGCGTCGGCAACTGTTGCCCTTCACCAGCCGTTAGTGCCCTGTCAGGGCTTGATTTTGGGAGTGCCTTTCACGTGAATCCGCCCGAAACTCTTCGGGATTCGGGTTCCACTCGATTGGTTCGACCCGAGAATTGATAATCGACGCTATCGAATTCTACCAAAATGGGGATTGCACTCGCAATTCTCCTTTGCTGATCTTCAAGAGACAGCGCAGGGGAAAACGGAAACAGCCGTACAGTCGGCAAAACCACCCGGCTTTTAACAACAGGAATCACCGGAACAGCAATCACCGTCCGGTATCACGGTTGGAAGAGATGAGCCGGCCTTGGTTTCCTGAGGCGAACGGACCGCGTCGTTGAGGCAGGTCATTTTTGAGGCTTGCTCGACGGGAATCAATTCGCGGGGTGGGACAGGCGTAATCGATTCGGCATACGGGGATCGAGTGTAAATGGTGTAAGTCTTATCGCAGACTGCCATTCGTTGCCCTCGGTAAAGCGTGTGTCCGTCGTCATCGACAACGGCCTTCCAGGGGCCGTTATAAATCACCGCCTGTCGACGATCGAGGCAGGGACCCTCTTTCCCTTTGTAGGCACGAATGGTCACACTTCGAAACTCAATTCCCTCGACAATGGCCCACGGTTCGTCTTGCCGTTGCACGACTTCGATGCCGTAAAAACCGGCATTCTCAAACGCCGCAAGGAACTTGTCCTCGCGGAAGGCTCCGCTGATGCATCCGCTCCAGAGCGAGTGGTCGTTCTGAAGTCGGAGCGGCACATCCTCGTCACTGACGATGTCACTTATGACCGCTCGACCTCCACGGTTCAAAACGCGGTACATTTCGCGGAATAACTGTAGGCGGTCCTCCATCCGTACGAGGTTCAGGACGCAATTGGAAACCACAACGTCGACGGAATTACTGGCGACCAAAGGTTCCGTTTCTCGCAGATTGTGGGAGTAGTCTTCAGCTCGCAGCCAATCATTGCTGGTACGAATCGGCTCGACCCGCAAGTATTCCTCCAGACGTTCGAGATTGAGCTGGAGGTCTTGAATTCTTCCTTTTCGGAATTCCACATTGTCGTAGCCGAGTGATTTCGCGATTGCAGGTTGATGTTCGCGGGCCAACTGCAACATGTCGTCGTTACAATCAACACCGATCACACGACCAGTAGAACCGACGACCTGTGCGGCGATATAGCAGATCTTTCCCCCACCAGAGCCAAGGTCGAGCACCGTCTCGCCCGATTGAACGTGTCGAGAGGGGTCGCCGCAGCCATAGTCGCGCTCAATGATCTCTTGGGGAATCACGTCGAGGTAGCGTTTGTCGTAGTCGACCGGACAGCACAATTCCGGCTGTTTCGCGACCGCTGCTGCAGAATACCTTTCCCTGACTGCATGATCAGAACTCAATGGATTTGGCTCCTCTTTTGAGATTGATGGAATCGACATTTTGTAGTCCTTTTGGCCGAAATCGTCGAGCGAAACGCTGGAAACGCTCGAAAACTCTCGCGGTAATTGAACCGCGACTGTCCGTGCAATTTTGGTAATTGCGACAAAGAGATCTGTAAACTATTCCACAATTGTGGGGCCAATCGGTTGCGAACGACCGGGCAAATCGCGGTATCAGCCGGTGCTAAGTCAGCGGAAATCTAACGGTGACCGTCAAAATGGGCTATCCGATTCCAGATTGGGGACGTATCTTATTAGGGAGGTTGGGACCTAAAACCACGGAAGGAATCGCCGCCCTTTGCAGCCAGGTTGCTGGATATCAATATTCAAGGATGACGTATCCAGTTGTCTTCACAATGAATTAAAGAAGGCGAACGACGGCGGTCACGCGGGTAGTTCACGGGCGTGTCGCGCTGCCAGTACACGGTATGGACGGAATTCTCACCGGATATTACGTCAACGAGCCGACGTGGTTATACCTCTCAACGATTCTCATCGTTGCGGTGTTTTTTCCATTTCATCGGTTTTGGTCGGTACGCACTCTCGACCTGTTTCTGTTATTGGCGCTATCGCCGGGCCTGTTGCTGATTGCATCCGAGGATGATACGTGGCAGTCGGTCGGTTACGCCTGCCTGTTTTCCTTGACCGGCGCATTTGTGGTTCGCCTGGCGTGCGATGGGCTACTGAAGCATCGGCCGCGATTAGAACTCAATTTGAATCCAGCCGGTATGCTGTTCTTGGGGATTGCGACTTTTGCATTCCTCATGACCAAAGTGGTTACGGAACCGCCTCCGAATTCGACCGTCGACACGGTCAAAAAGGCGGAGCAGCTTCTCAACATGGATGTCGAGGATTCCCCGGCCGCGGATACGCCGCCGGCGCAAGAGCAGGACGACAATGAGGCTCAAGCCGGACCGGCGGCTCCAGTCATGTTTGCGCCGGCCGTCGGAACAATTAAAACAGTCGGAGTGGGCAGCGCAATCGAAGGGCAATCGCCCCAGAATTTTCAGCATTTTGCGGCACGAATCGTCGCTGTCTTGGCCCATTTTGCGGTGGTTCTCGGTTTGCTGTTTTTGGGTCAGAGACACTTCAAGAACTGGCATCTCGGTCTGGCGATGGCGACGTTGTATTTGTTGCTGCCCTGCACGGCCTACGAAGTTGGCAAAGCGAACCACGTACTGCCGGCTGCATTAATTGTTTGGGCGTTTGTTGCATATCGCCTGCCGATGGTTGCGGGCGCGTTATTCGGCTTGGCCTGCGGTTCGCTATTTTTTCCGATATTCTTGCTGCCGTTGTGGGCGGCATTTTACGGCAGAAATGGCGCACTTCGATTTGGGTTGGCGTTGTGCATCGTCGGTGGAATCTTGCTGGGCAGTTTGGTGCTGTCGTCTGCAGATACTCACGCCTTCACGCAACTTGTAATCGGTTCCATTGATTGGAGCGTGCTGGAGTTCTACGGAACAGAAACAGCCGGGTTTTGGAGTACCTACGATTCGAATTACCGAATACCCATTGCAGCCGGGTTTATTGTCGTGGTGATTGTTCTTACGGTTCTGCCACGAAAGAAAAACTTGGAACACTTGATGGCCCATTCGGCGGCAATCATCGTTGGGACTCAACTTTGGTATCCCCGGCAAGCGGGCGTCTATTTGCTGTGGTATTTGCCGCTTGTTTTGATGGTGGTCTTTCGTCCGCGACTGACCAATCTCGTTCCGCCGGATACCGAAGCAGAACAGCTGAGCAAACGTCAGCAGGCCGACCCGGTGCGGCCCGCGCAGGCCGCACAAGCGATCTCTCCGCGCAGTTTATTGCGTTGAGTGTTTCAGCCGTCTTACAGTTCGCCTGGGGTCATCCCCACGTCGACGATGCTGCAGGCCACGATCGGTTCTAAACCGAGGTCGCGGGCTTGTTCGAGGATTTCTTCCCCTTCGCTGCCGGGATTAAACCAAACCTCATCGGGATTCTTGGCCTTAATCTCTTCCAACAATGTAATGCCGATGTGAGGCGGGAGATAAACACTCACGCGATTCAGGTGCTCGACCGGCACGTCATTGAGCGACGCATATGTCGTCAGCCCCTCGATCGTTTCCGCTTTGGGATTGATCGGGTAGACGTCGTAACCCTGCTGCAGGTGCGCTCGGACAGACTTGTTCCCATATTTGTTTCGGTCGGTACTGGCCCCGAGAACGGCAACAGTTGGTTTGCTCATGTTTTCCTTCGCAATCTTGCGGAGCACAAATAGCGCCAGGTGAAGAAAAAGCCTTGGGCTTGCTTTTGGTCTATTCGATGAACTGGCGATAACGCTTGTCGATTTCATTGCGCTTTGGCGGATCACCGGAAGTCACAATCAGCCGGTACCGCATTTCGAAAGGCTGGTCCGATTCCAAAGTCGTCTTGAAGAAGGCACCAAAACGCCCGTACGGTCTTTCAGAAAAGAGAGACGGCTTGGGCAAGTCGGCATCTTCGAAGTATTCGACGGTGTACTGCTGCCCGTCGAGTTCGTAAGTCATTGCAAACCACCCGAGATCAATGTGGGCGGGGGGATTGCCTTTATCGTTTACTTGAAAGGCCTCGCTTTGTTCCGGGAATCCCGCGGGTCGGATGTACCGGGCACCGTTGACATCTGCTACGTGTTGTGCCGCGCGATATTGAAAACCGGCGTGCTGGCGGTCGCCGCTTAATTCAATTGTTCCTCGGTGGCTTGTCAACGACGTCTTCCAGTCGATTTGCCAAGATGTATCAGGTCCGTTTGTTTCCGGCCCACGGGTAACCGAAACCGTGCGCAATTCGGTGATGACCGGATTTGATTCGGCGTCGTTCCAATGGATTTCCGCGGTCATGCTGCCATGCTGACGATCGGCTGTTTGATCGAGAAATCGGACGTGCCGCAAATGAGCGCCGTTTTTGCAATGCCAGAAATCGAGTGTTTGGTCGCCGAAGCTCGTTTTGTTCCAACCGATGAACAACCCACGATGATGCGTGTATTTTCCACCCGGTCCTTTAGTAATGACGTTTTCGGATCCAGGGCCGAAAACATGGTGAAAGACTTTGTAGGTTTCGTGTTGCCGTTCATCGGTCGATGTATCAAAGGCGTACATGTACCGTATGACGGGTGCGTCTCCCAACATGAGGTCGGCTGTTCCTGATTCGGGGTGATCGACCCAACGGAATACCTCTTGTTCTGCAGATTGCAATCGACCACATGTAGCCGCCAAGAACACCAAGGGGCTGACCATCAGCACACAAACAGGTAAGAAACTTCGCCCGGGGAGTGTCCGCATTATTCGTCCTTTCAACCTGACTCTTGCGTCCGGCGCTGAGGTATTGCGGCCGCGCCGGTGTTGATCATGTCAATCCGGACAGCATAACTCAAATCGCGATCAACTTCACCGGTGTAGAAGGCCAGGAACTCGGGATGCAGATTGGTGCGAGCCTAATTCCGGGTGGAAAACTCGGAAAGTTGTTCAAACCGCCCGTCACCATCGCGGTCTTCGCGCAAGAGAATGCGCTGGCGTTGTCGATCAAAGATCAACTCGCGGGCAACTCTGCCGTTCGGTGATTTTTGGACCCAGGAGCCTTCGCGGTCGCCGAGGCGATCCCAGATTTCGTCAATTCGCAATTGGTGCGGTGCGAGGCGAACGTCGGCTTTGGGTTGCATTTGAATCTTCTTCATGCCCCAGAACGCAAACGATCCTGCCGTCAAAGTCAGGACGATGGGAATCCAGCTCACCCCGGAATCGGTCACGGAATGTTCCGAGAAGCGTGCCGGCTCTTCACCGGAGACGGAGTGCTGGACCTCCTGCCCTGCGGCGTCCTGATCGGAACCATCTAGATGTCGGCGAATGGCGGAGGCCGCCGCCTCTGTTTGGTCTATCGGGACACACAATGCAAATCGGCTGGACCAGGTTCCGCTCAGTGCATCAAACGATTCTTGTACGTGCGTCCTTGTTGGGATATCAAACTGATGTGTCAACTCGTACGAGAAGAACCCGGCCTCGGCTGCATTGTGAAAATATGCGACGGCTACAAATTCGATGTCGTCGATTGTTTCCGATTCTGCGGCACTTGAATCATCAGCGTTTTCGCCGGACTGGCTGTTCGCTGCATAGGCGGATTCGTTCGAAAAGGTCGACGCTTCTTGAAAACTGTCGATTCCCGAATTCTGTCCGTGATTTTCGCATTGAAACTGGCCGCAGCATTCACAACGCTTCATACGTTACCCGCCTCTACAGAAGTGGATCAAATCATGATGCATTACTAACTCCGGATTCCGACACCCATCCATATTAATCGTAGCGATATGCAGACGATAGATGCGACTTGGGAATCGCGACTCAAAAAAACAAAGACGGTCGATGTGCACACATCCAAGTTGTGCTAGTTTCGATTGTTAGAGCAAGACGGGCGAACTTTGACGAGTCTGTCGTTTGTGCAAACTACTACCGCGTATTCCGCTGACTTGTGGCCGTGACCATCGCGTCTTGTTCTTTGATTGCCAGCTCCCACGAGCCATAAACGCCCACGAGAAAAAGTAAACCGCTCTAAGTGGCAGACTCATTTCACCGACAAAGGGAAATTCGTGTTCGTCGGGATTCTGCATGCGACAAAAATCCCGCACCTCGAACAGATCGAAGTGCGGGATTGTGTTGCCTATTCACAAAACAGGACAAACGACTTTGACGAACGGACTGCAGCAAGCCCGCAGCCTATTCCGGTCCCGTTGAAAACTAGTTTGCAACCGGAGGCTTGCCGTCAATCCAAGGTCCGGCAAGCGCCATATACTGCGGTTCTTCGAGAGTGCTGCCTGTGTCGCCGGCTTTCCAACCGGGGATGTGACGAGGTTTGGCCCGTTCCTTGGACATTCGTTCCCATTGTTGCGCCCAACTGGCATTGGCATCGACGACCTGCATGCGGTCCTGGTCGAAATGAAAGACTTTCCCTTCTCGGTAGCTGCGTGCCCCCAAAGTGACAGTGGCGATGGCGGCCGCTCCGAGGTCCGGTGGGTTGTTACACATTTGCTGATCGCCGGCTTCGATGGCCTTCACCCAGTTGGCGAAGTGTGCTTTTGTCGTATTCTCAACAGAATCGACCGGGATTTTCTCACGTTCGAGTTTGCTGTTGAGAGTGACCTGTGGTCGTTCCGGGATGAATTCGAATTCTGTGAATCCTTCTCCGTTGCCGAACACAAACGAACCGTTGTGTCCGCGAATGAGTTGCTGAATGCGCGTTTCCTGGTTGCACATTGTCGAGCTGATCACGCCCTGGACACCTTCGTTGTAGTCGGCGACAACGGTGGCGACATCGGGGACGTCGCGACCATCGTACTCGAGGAAGATTCCCCCTGCCCCAACAACGCGACCGGGAAAACGAAGTCCCGTCGCTTTGAGCATGGCCGTCGTGCGGTGGACGAATAAATCGGTATACATGCCCGAGCCAAACGGCCAGAACCGGCGCCATTGCGCGTAAACTTCGCGATCGAACGGCAGGTCCGGCCCGAGTCCTTCATTCACTCCCAGCCATTGCTTCCAATCGATCGTCTTTGGCGTCATTTCCTTTTTCAACTCGTAGTACCGCCACTGACCCATTGACGAGTTGCGGAAATACTCCGTTTGAAACATCATGACTTTGCCGAGCTTTCCGTCCTGCAAATGAGCTCGGACGACATCCCAAACCGGAAGGCTTGTTGATTGCACTCCGACTTGCATGACTTTGCCGGTCTTTCGCCACGCATTGACGACGGCGATCGACTCTTCGACCGTTTTCGTCATCGGCTTTTCGCAGTAAACGTGCAAACCGTCGTTCATGGCATCGATGGCCTGCTTGCAATGCCAATGGTCCGGCGTACCGATGCAAACAGCATCGAGATTTTCTTTCTCCATCATGTCGCGGTAGTCAACATACTTCGCAACGTCGTTGCCGTTTTGTTCCTTCACGTAGTCGGCTGTCCGATCGCGATGGACGGAATAGACGTCAGCAGCGGCGACCAACTCGACGTTGGCTCCCTCGTTTTTGAGGGCGGCCAAACTCTTCACATGCGCGCCAAAACCACGACCACCCGGCCCGATAAAGCCGATTCGGATCCTGTCGTTAGCGCCAGCCGCTCGTGCGGGAGCCGTCGAAAACGCGGGAACGGCGGCAGCAGCTACGGCCGTAGCGCTCGAAGTCTTTAAAAAGCCGCGACGATTGACGTTCTGTTTTGTCATCGAAAGAATCTCCGGGTAGGTTGTCGTATGATGAAGTTGTTTGCCTGCCGCATCGGACAGAGCCGATCAGCCGAGTCAGTTTTTGGTAGGAGCGAGGATTCTACAGATTACATAATGTACGGTGATTAATCCACTGAACGGTGCTGTTTGGACTGTCACGTTGCACGCATCACATGCGGACTGCAGACCAATTCGCAAATCGGCTTCTGGGAACGATTTACTGAACCCGCAGCTCCAAGCTCGACGTGAAACCTTTGGTTCCAATGAAGTACTGCACAGCTGGGAAGACTCGTTCGAATAATCATGTCCTGCACATCGATTTGGGTACGTCGCCGCTCCCGTAGGAAACGCTGGTAATGAAGATCACAAAAATCGAAGTCATTCCACTCACGGGAGGAACGGTCGACGGAGGCTGGCCGCAGGGGCACGAGCCACAGGAGAATTTGCATACCCTCATCGAAGTGGTCACCGGTGACGGAGTCTCCGGATTCGGCAGTTGCTTCACTTCGGGACAACTCGTGTCTGGGGCCGTCGAACTTCTTTGGCCATTGCTGGAAGGCGAATCGGCCGTCGAACCGGAACGGGTCACCGAAACGTTGCGACAATCGAGTTTTTGGCAAGGACGTGGAGGTGCGGTCGAGCATGCCATCAGTGGGATCGATATCGCGTTGTGGGATATTTGGGGTAAAGTTTGCGGACAGCCGGTCTCTCGGTTGTTGGGGGGAAATTTTCGCAATCGCATCAAGCCCTACGGTTCGATTCTCTTCGATGAACCGGATGCGTTGCGTGAAACTTTGGAGCAGGTGGTTGCGAGGGGTTTTCGAGCCATCAAGCTGGGGTGGCGGCCATTTGGGCGTCGCAGCAATCGCTTTGACGAGCTGCTAGTCAGGACGGCCCGGGAGACCGTTGGAAACGACGTCGAGTTGATGGTCGACGCCGGGGGGAGTGAGCAGTTCTGGCCGCACGGCGTTAATTGGGCACGCGAAACTTCGAAAATGTTGGCTGACTATGACATCGTTTGGTTTGAAGAACCGCTGCCGCCGGATGACATTGAAGGATACATCGAATTGACGAAAACGTCCCAGGTGCCGATTGCCGGTGGCGAAGTTCTCACGCGTCGCCAATCGTTTCGTCCGTGGATCGAGCAGCACGCTGTCGACATTATCCAGCCCGACAGCACCAAGAACGGAGGACTGACCGAATCGCGGCGCATCGCGTGGATGGCCTACGATCACAACGTGCAGGTCGTTTCGCATGGTTGGAATACGGCCGTCGGATTGGCGGCGGACTTGCATTTGGCGGCCGCTTTGCCGGTTGCACGATACGTCGAATACCTGACACCTTGTGCGTATATTGAACAGTTAACAACCGAACCGTTCGGAATCGATGCAGATGGATTTCTGGAAATTTCGGATCGCCCCGGGTTGGGGATCGAGATTGACCGAGATCGACTCAAACAGTTTTGCGCTAAGTAAAAATCATTGCGAATCAAACTCATTGAAGCTGCGATTGTAATACCGAGTTGCAATAGCTGCTGAAGAGTTATGAATGGGTGAGGACCTTTGTCTTTAACTTTCACCGAATCAATGAGCCCCGTCGCTTCATTGCCCAAGTTTTGCTGCCCTGCCTGGTGATTTCCAAGAGTATTTGAGAACGCTAATGCAACTGCTAACCGGCTTCGAGGGACCGCATCAGTACCGCAGCGGCTTTGTGTCGATTGGGAACTTTGACGGCGTTCACCGTGGACATCAGGCCATGCTTGCCACTTTGATGTCGCATGCTCGTCAACACGGCGTACCGGCGGTGGTATTGACGTTTGAGCCTCACCCGATCAAGTTGCTTCGTCCAGAAGCTGCGCCTCCGTCGTTAAGCACGATGGAGCGCAAAGTCGAATTGCTGGGAAAATGCGGTATCGATTGTGTGATCGCCTATCCCACCGATCGAGTGCTGCTCAGCCTGACACCATCGGAGTTCTTCCAGCAAATCATCCAGGGCGAATTGGAAGCGACCGGGTTGGTCGAAGGTCCAAACTTTTTCTTCGGGCGCGACCGGCAAGGAAATATCGACACGTTGCGCGAATTCTGTGAGTCGGCAGCAATGGGGCTCGAGATCGTCCCCCCCGTTGAGGTCGATGGGAGCCTGGTATCTTCAAGTAAGATTCGTGGATTGATTTCTGCCGGCGAGTTAGATCGGGCGATTGCGCTATTGGGGCATCCTTATCGAATCCAGGGGGTCGTCACACGGGGCGAAGTTCGCGGCCGCGAACTGGGTTTCCCGACAGCGAATCTGGTCGACGTTCCGGCGCTGCTACCGGGCGACGGTGTTTACGCCGGTATCACCAGGTACGCCGGCAAACCATATCCGTCGGCAATCAACATTGGGGGAAATCCCACATTCGGAGAGTTGGCTCGCAAAGTCGAAGTCCATTTGCTGGATTTTTCCGAGGATGTCTATGGTCAGATTTTGGCCGTTGACGTAATTGGTCGAATTCGGGGCATCAAGACATTTTCCGGTCCCGAGGAACTGGCTGAGCAAGTGGAAGCCGACGTAAGCCAGGTGCGCAAGGTGGCGAATCAATGGATGGACCGCTAAGCTGTCGCCATCAAACTTGCAACCTGCAGATCGTATCGCAAGCGGCCGCTAGTTTATGATCCGGCCTGTGATGCGGCGCCAACTTCTGCACTCGATATTTCGGATTCTCTGTTAGAAAGTGACCAATGCCCATCGATTGGGGGCCCCTGAGAGAAATCATCGACAACAATCAACGCTTCTTGTTGTCGAGCCATGTTCGTCCGGATGCCGACGCTGTCGGTTCAGAATTGGGTTTGGCAGAATTACTCGAAAGCCGTGGGAAATCGGTTCGGATCGTTAATCCCTCGGCTTTGCCGACCAATTTGGCCTATTTGGATCCGCAGAATCGCGTCAAGAAAATCGGCGACGGGATCTCAATCGACGAGGCATGCGATGTGGATGTCCATATCGTCGTCGATACCAGTGCCTGGGCGCAACTTGTCGACGTTGGCCAGGTCTTGAAGCGCACCAACGCGACGCGAGTCGTAATCGACCATCACGTCAGTTCCGACGATTTACAGGCAGTCGAATTCAAAGACACGACGTGTGAAGCGACCGGGACATTGATTTACCGCCTCTACCAAGACATGGGCGCACAACCAAGCGAGTTCGCAGCGACCGCCCTTTATTCGGCCATTGCGACCGATACCGGTTGGTTTCGTTTTCCATCAACGACCAGCGAGACAATGTCGATCGGTGCGGCATTGATTGACGCCGGTGCAAAGCCACACGTAATATACAAAGAGTTGTATGAACAGAATTCGTTGGCGAGGATACAACTTGCCGGTCGTGTATTGGCGAGAATCTCGTTGGACTGCGACGGCCGGCTGGCATCGATCTACGCCACGAATGCGGATTTCCGAGAAACCGGTGCTGTTCCGGCAGATACCGAGAATTTGGTCAACGAATGCCTGAAGATTGCCGGTGTAGAATGCTGCTTTATTGCGGTGGAACAGAGGAACGGACAAATAAAAATTAGTCTACGAAGTCGCTCGAATATCAGTGTGGCGGCTGTCGCTGAAAAGTTCGGTGGCGGTGGACATAATCAAGCTGCCGGAGTTGTGTTGCCCGCGCCAATCAAAGAGGCGCAGGCAAAGATTCTAGCCGAATTGAAGTCGGTTTTAGCACGTGGTGATGGAGAGCCTTCAGCCTCGTAGCGAGGTCGATGGGCGATCCGTCACTGGTCGAATTGTGAATTTACTTCCTTCCTTTATGCTTGACTAAGGATTCGTTTTAGAACACGGTTGAGCTTGTTTTCGAGCCTGAGTTTTTCAGGGAGTTGCAACGCATCAACAGGTTTTGGAACTGTTTGTAGTCACCCTGCCAAAGCATTCGACGTCATTCATTACGATCGCGATTGGCCGAAGGACACAGGTACCGTGATCGGCTGAAGTCGCTTAACTCACCACGTCAACAGAGGAGACGACCGAAACCATGGGGCACGAGCAAGAATCGACAGACTCCGGCTCCAAAAGCGAGAGCCACGACTCCAGCCTCGGCGAGAATCGTCGCGGCTTTTTTGCTCAAACCGCTGCGATACTGATCGGCGGTGTCGTCACGGTCGTTCCGTTTTTGGCGGGACTATACGTCTTCCTTGATCCGCTGCGAAAGCGGAATCAGGCCAAGAGCGGCGAAGAGCCTGGCGGGTTTGACTCCGAAGGGTATATCAAGGTGGGATCGATCGACTCTTTACCCGCAGACGGCAGCCCGGCGATATTTCGCATCGTTAGCGATGATGTCGACGCTTGGACCGTTTCGGGCAACCAGCCGATCGGCAAAGTGTACATCCGCAAAGCCGACGACGACGAGATCGTGGCCTTCAATGCTTCCTGTCCACATGCCGGTTGCGACGTCGACTATCGCCCGTCGGAGAGGGAATTCCTCTGCCCTTGCCACAACAGTGATTTTTCCATCGACGGCGGACGCAGCGCAGATAGTCCCAGTGCGCGGGATTTGGATCAATTGCCGACAACCGTCAAGAACGACTCGGAGATTTGGGTTAAGTTTCAAAACTTCCGCACCGGCACGGCCGAACAGATTCCAACAGTATGAATAGCATTCTCAACTGGCTAGACGATCGGACCGGATACAAGGCCCTTTTGCATGAAACGCTTTACGAGCGTGTTCCCGGTGGGGCGCGTTGGCGATACGTGTGGGGCAGTACTCTGGTCTTTGCGTTTTTCGTTCAAGCGGTGACGGGGTTCTTCCTATGGGCCGCCTATAGCCCCAATGCACAAGGGGCTTGGGAAAGCGTTCACCACATCCAATACGACCTGCAAGGGGGCTGGTTGTTAAGGGGCCTGCACCATTTTATGGCTCAGGCGATGGTGGTGCTGTTGGCATTACACCTGATGCAAGTTGTGATTGATGGCGCATACCGCGCGCCACGCGAAATCAACTTTTGGATCGGTCTGATCCTGATGCAAATCGTACTCGGGTTATCGCTGACGGGTTACTTGTTACCGTGGGACCAAAAGGGATACTGGGCGACGAAAGTGGCCACAAACATTATGGGTATTACGCCCGGTATCGGGCCCCAACTGCAGCGATTGGTCATTGGCGGAGCCGACTACGGACATCATACGCTCACTCGGTTCTTTGCCATTCACGCCGGATTGTTGCCGGCGCTGCTGATCGGATTTGTGGCGCTTCACATCTATGTGTTCCGACGACACGGAATTACTGCGCACAAACCCGACTCGGGCGAGGACACGACGTTTTGGCCGGACCAGGTCCTCCGTGATGCGGTCGCGTGTCTGGCCGTGTTGGCAGTTGTGATTTTCCTTGTCTATTTGCCGACATTTCAGGGGCATGCGCCCGGAGCCCATTTGAGCGCACCAGCGGATCCGGCAGAGCAATACTCGGCTGCGCGTCCCGAATGGTACTTTCTATTTCTCTTTCAATTGTTAAAGTACTTCCCCGGAGAAACGGAAGTCATTGGCAGTCATGTATTACCTGGTGGAGTGATTCTATTCATGTTCCTCATGCCTTTTGTCGGTCGCTGGAAATTGGGCCACGTCTTTAACGTGTTGTTTCTGTTGATTGTCATGCTCGGTGCGATTGGCTTGACGGCCGCGGCCGTCATTGAAGATCGGGGAAAGCCGGAATTCATTGCGGCACAAGAAGAGGCCGAACGGGTCGCTGAAAGGACGCATCAGTTAGTCGAAGAGTACGGCATCACCACAGCCGGCGCGGTCGATTTAGTGCGCAACGATCCAATGCTGCATGGACCGAAGGTTTTCGCCAAGCATTGTGCGGTTTGCCATAGTTACGACGGCACGGACGGTACCGGGAAAGAACTGGCAGAGAAACCGACTGCGCCGGATCTGGGCAATTTCGGATCGCGAGAATGGATGCGGTCGTTGCTCGTCAACTTCCAGGAACATTTCAAAAACGTGGAAGAAGGATTTGCCGAAGGCGAAATGGGTGAATGGTCGACCGACAATCGGGAGGTCATGGAAGACGAGTCCAATGCCGAAAGCGTAAAGGCCCTGGTCGAATTCATCGTGGCGCAAGCCGAGCGCAAGGATCTTCCGGAAACCGATCCCGAATTGGTGACGCTGGGGCGAGATATCTTCGAGTTCGCTGAGTTGGCGAATGGCGAGTTTTCGCTTTCGTGCGTCGACTGCCATAACATGCATGCGGTCGGCGAAGAAGAACCGATTTCCGAAGACTTGCATGCACCGTTGCTCACCGGTTACGGCAGTGCCAAGTGGATCCGGCAAATGATCATCGATCCCGACACGCATTACGGCGAGACGAACCTCATGCCGGCTTTGGGCGAGAAAATGACCGAGCAAGAAATGGACCTGCTCGTCAAATGGATGATGGGTGACTACTTGCAGCCTGACAAAAAGGACGAATCCGACAACGCGGAATGAGTCGTTCCTTAGACTCTGGCGTGAATGTGGGGGAATTGCTCAGGGCTGGCCGGCTGCGAGCGCCTTTAATTCCGGTTCGATACGACTCATGCCCTCGTCGAATGAGACTTGCGGCGAATAGCCGAAGTCCCGTTGAGCGCGCGATGTGTCGTAATGATGCGACCGACTGAGCTGCGATGCCAAGAAGCGAGTCATCGGCGGTTCACCTGGCAGGCGAAAAAGCCAGTAGGCCGATTCGCAAACGGCCCCCACACGCTTGGCTGCTTTGGCAGAAATCGACTTCCCAAGCGGTGGCACGCCGGCCCGCGCCAGCAAGTCGTCGATCCATTGCCACAGATTAACAGGCTCGAGTTCGTTGATGAAATAGGCCTGACCTGCGACGGCAGATTCCAATGTCAGAGCATCGGCTGCCTGCAGGTGGGCCGCGGCGACGTTTTCGACGTAGGCCATGGAAATTAAGTTGGTTCCGTCTCCCACGCGCCTCAGCCGGCCTGACTGCGCTCGTTTGATCAAACGGGGGATCAAATGCCCGTCCCGCGGCCCCCAAATCAGATGCGGCCGTAGCGAAACAGTCGCCAAATCATCGACGCCGTTGGCGGAAAGCACTTCTTTTTCAGCGAGGGCCTTGCTGTGCGGATAATGGCACAGGTATCTACTCGGATAGGGATGGGATTCGTCGATATTGATGTGGTCGCGATCGTCATAGATCACACTGGGAGAGCTTGTGTAGACCAGCTTCGGCACACGATGTTGGCGGCAAGATTCGATGACGTTGCGCGTTCCCAATGTGTTGACGGAATGGAACAGCTTCCAGGGCCCCCAGATCCCGGGAATCGCAGCGACGTGGAAAACGATGTCGCAGTCGGTGCAAGCTTTAGTAACGGCCTCGGCGTCGCGAATATCGCCTTGATGCCAATCGACGCCTAATTCTTTTAAGCGGGCATGTTCGTTGCGGCAAAACACGCGCACCTCATCCCCCCGCTCTGCGAGCTGTTCGGTAATGTACAGCCCCAAGAATCCCCCGCCGCCGGTGACCAGTGTTTTCATTGCAGTTGCTTTGCTGCCCAAGGCGCCAGTTTCTCTCGAAAGATTTTCACGTTGTGCCGAATATCAACCGGCAATGAGCGATGAAAAAGGAATTTCGAGATAGCACGAGTGAGTTCGTTTGCTTCGCCCAGCTGTTTCAGTTCCGAGATAAACTTCTGCTGTTCCTGAGTTGAATTCGGAAATTGTGACTGCTCTGGTTCGATGATTATCACCGGCGTCTGGCTTGGTTTGTCACCGATTCCGACGAGAGCGGAGCGAAATACGGAGGGATGCTCATTAAAAATCGCTTCGACGGGGATTGTAAACATCCGCCCCTGCTCTGTTTCGACAATGTGGGCCTTGCGGCCGCAAAACCACAATGCCCCTGATTCGTCCAGATACCCCACGTCACCCATGCGATGCCAGAATGATGTCCCCTCCGTGATTTTTGCGAGCTTGGTCGCCTCGGGTCTGCGATAGTATTCGCGGGTTGCCATCGGACCTTTGACAATGATCTCACCAATCTCCCCTTGGGCGACTTCAACGGCATCACTGATATTCTCGATGGGGCCATCCTGTATTTGAATGACTTTGACATCGACGCCCGCATAGGGATGGCCGACACAAGTGCCGGCTCCCTGGCGAGTCTTCTCTGCAGTGTGGCTTAGGACATCCTGGCCGCAGATCGACGCGACCGGCAACGATTCTGTCGCACCATAAGGCGTATGCAAGTCAGCGCCGGGACCGGTAAGGGCCTTGGCCATTCGACTGACGACGTGGACCGGTACCGGTGCACCCGCCGATAAGACTCGCTTGATGGAAGGCAATGTAATGTTGTGCTTTTCGCAATAGATGCCTACGCGGTTCCAAATCGCGGGGGACCCAAATGCTTGAGTCACACCTTGATCGGCGATCGCCTCCAACAATTTCGATACGTCCACTTGCGCTGGACGCGTCGGATCCATGTCGGGGATGACGGTCGTGACTCCCATCGCCAGATTGAATAATGCGAAAAGTGGAAATCCCGGTAGGTCGACTTCTCCCGGTTGAATGTCGTAGCGGTCCCGAATCAAATCGACCTGCGCATCGAACATTCCGTGTTCGTATAACACGCCCTTCGGCGGACCGGTGCTGCCGCTAGTGAAAATGATCGCCGCCGGATCATCGATGTTCGTATCGGCAATGTGAAACGCTTCCGACGAATCGACTCGGATGTCGCCGTAGGTTTTGCCGCCCAAAAGCCAATTGGGTCCGCCGACCGTTACGTTGTACTTCGCGTGGGGAAAGAGTTTCGATTTAACGCGGCGGATCCATTGGACGATGGGGATCGCGACGAATCCTTCCGGTTTGACTTCTTCAAGACATTGGAAGATGTTGGAACGTCCCATTCCCGGATCGATTAGCACAACGATCGCACCGGTTTTGAACAGTGCAAACGTCAAAGCGATGAATTCCAGGCTGGGGCGGACCATAAGCACGATTCTTGTGCCCGGTTTGACTCCCCAATTTTGTAGTCCGCGCGCCAGGGAATCGCTTTCACGGTCGATCTGCTCGAACGTTAATTGAGAATAGACGACCCGCCCGGCTCGGTCGCGCCCGGCCGGGAAAACGACGGCCCGCTGATACGGGTAAAGGGCTGCCGACTTGCGGAGTCGATCTGCAATATTTAATCGCTTGGTCATGGGAATCGAGAACGCTTTTCTACAGTCTTCTTTGGCAATGAGCTTTCGGCAGTGAGTGAGCCGCGATTCTACCTGCCACATGCGAATCATCGCCAACGAGCCACTCGACCGGCCGTTCACTATTGATCGGCAACGCGCAACAGAATTTCGCCACGGCCCTGTTCCAGAAAGTCACCACAGTGCCGGTCGTAACGGGATTCGAAGACCCCCTCGCCAATCTCAAACCCCCGCTGCCGCAGAAGGAGCAAGTAGTGGCGTAAGAAAATGGGGCGATAACGGCACGCATATCGAAACGTCGGCAATGTGTCAGGTTGGGATTCCATTCCCAAATAGGCTATCGTCCCGCGCCGCATGCCGGCTCCTGGGCGAATCCCCGATTCCCCGAATACAAAAACGGAACCGGCGATCATGTTGAAGCCTGTCGCATCTCCGATACGCCCGCCAACGGCGATGAGGCCGCGACGCATGGTGTGGCCGACTTCGTTGCCGGCGTCTCCGTCAATTAGGATTTCGCCACCGGTCATTCCGCGCCTTCCACCGCGGTAAACGGCACCCACCAAATGGCCGGCATTTCCATGGACATGGATTCGCCCTCCGTGCATTTCTGCGCCGACCCAATCACCGCAGTCGCCATTGACGATAATCTCGCCGCCAGTCATTTCCGCTCCCAAATGCATGCCCGCGTTGCCTTCCACGCGAATGCGGCCGGATGATAACCCCGTGCCGATGAGCTTGACTTGCGAACAATCTCCTTGCCAGATCAGCTCGTTGTCGTCCGCAGCAGAACCGGCGACTTCGAAGAACTCACCCAGCGAAACTTGCTTGTTTCCATATTGGACAAGCGTTGATTTCACAGCATCGGGGCTCTGGTTGATCACTTGATCCAACCGTATGGAATCAACTTCGATCGGTATCGTCGTCTTCGAACGCAGAGTTACCGTGAGTGCCATGAGGAGTTTTCGGGGCAGCGCCAGCACAGGCTAGGCGGTTATAGGAACGTGGTCTTTGCGACTCGGAATTTTAAGGCATCGGCCGCAATGTTTGAAGCGCGCCGCACTACGACTCGATCGTCGCATGAACATTGGCGATATCTTGCGGGCATGGATTAAAACTCTCTCGCCGACGGGTTGTCAGCTGGCGTTTGTCGGTTTTTGTCCCCAAGCAACATGGATGATGCAAAAAAGCAACAGACCGCCAGTGTCGCGGCTTATCTCCGTCATCTTGACAGCTCAATCGGAAAACTTTGTCCAGATTTGCTGACACTGCGCATAACATCTTAAACAGTTTGTTCATGCGGCAATCTCATCGACCAAGATTGTCGCCCTTGATAGTCTGATGAGTGGGCCGTACCGATTTGCATGCGGAAGGTCCCGGGTCGTGGCATACCGGTTGCGGGAAATTCAAAGGAAACGAAGCAGTAACAACCTGATCGACCCACAAGACCACAACCAGAAGAGCATCCCATGTTCGCAGTCACCGAAATCAACGACGTTGAGAAACTGGCCGGTTACCGGCTGTTGTGGCGCAATCTATGGGGTAAGACGCGCAATGCCAATGTTTTCCAAACCAATGAATGGTTGGAACATTACATGTGGCATTATGGCAAAAAACAAAGGCTCCGCGTGTTACTGGTGACGGTTGCCGGTCGACCGATCGGGATCGTGCCGCTGGTCGTCAAGCGTGTGGAGTCTCGGCTTGGCATCGTGCGAGTGCTGACCTATCCCTTGGACAGTTGGGGGCATGCTTTTGGTCCGATCGGGCCGAACCCCGCAGCAACCATGTTGGCCTGTGTGCGTCACCTGAACGAGTCCCGGCGTGATTGGGATCTGCTCGATTTGCGTTATGTTGACCACGAATCGTCCGATCGGGGCCGTACGGAAAACGCTTTGCGATCTGCAGGACTATCGTTCAATTCGCAGGCTTGGCGCAACCACTCCGTGGTAGCCATGGATGCGTCCTGGGAAGACTATTGGTGTGATCGGTCGGAGCTGCTTCAAAAGGCGGTTGCTCATGCGAGAGCGAGTCTGGCGAAAAATGGATCAGTCACATTTGAACGGTATCGTCCCGAAGGCGCTCATTCCGGCGATACAAACCGCCGCTGGGATTTGATGTGTGCCTTCGAGCGAGTCTGGCGACAGAATGCCCGTCAATCTGCCGAGGGGGATGCGACGTCAGCGGCGATCGAGTTTCTTCGCAGCACGCACGAATCCGCTGTCGATCTTGGGGCCGCCGACTTGTGCCTGTTGCGGTCGGCAGGCAATCCAGTTGCGGCCGCGTATAGCTACTGCGTTGACGGGCGGGTCGAGTTGGTGCGTCTGGCGGTCGACCCTGCAGTCGACCGCGAGGTTGCCCATGTGTTGCTTGCAAGAATGTTGGAAGATGGATTTGCACGCGGGGACTCGCGTTTTGTGTCGACTTCTCGCGATCACGCAATATTTCGCATGTGGCGGACATCGACGCTGCAAACCATGCGATACACACACTTCGCATCGCTGTCCCCTCGGGCCCAGTTGATGCGGCTTAATCGGAGACTTCAAAGCCACGCTCCGCATCAGCCGCGGGCTGCCAGGACGACAGCTGCAGCGGCTAAGCCACCACGATTGACGATTGTTCGGTGAAAGGTCCACCGCGGACGTGGCGATCGCCGCTCTCATGACGCCGGCATTGCGATTCTGGTATGCTATTTGGTTCCGATTTCCGCAATTCCACTTTAGCTGCGATTTATGGACCAAACGACGTTTGCGGCACAAGGGCTTCACGTTATGTCGAAGCCCATCGGCCCCATCTGCAATCTCGATTGCGAGTATTGCTATTACTTGCACAAGGAAGATCTCTTTCCGTCTGGTGAGAGATGGCGCATGCCGGAACGTACTCTGCAAGAGTACATTGCCCAATATGTTGCCGCTCAACCCTCGGATGCTCCAGACATCACGTTTGCCTGGCAGGGTGGCGAACCGACGTTGTTGGGAATCGAATTCTTTCAACACGCTGTGGAGGTGCAAAAACAGGTTTGCCCGCCGGGGAAGAAGATCGTCAATACTCTACAGACGAACGGTGTCCTCGTTGACGATGCCTGGTGTGAGTTCTTCAAATCGAACGAATTTCTGATCGGGTTGTCGATTGATGGCCCAGCCGAATTGCATGATCGATATCGCTACGACAAAAAGGGGCGCCCGACATTCGATGGCGTCCTCCGTTGCTTGAAGCTTCTCAAGCAACACAATATCGAGTTCAATGCGCTCGTTGTGGTCAATCGACATAACGGCTCATCGGGGCGCCGCGTTTATACCTATCTGCGCGACAACGGTGTGCAGTTCATCCAATTCATTCCCATTGTGGAACGCTTTGGCATAGGCGTCCACGGGGAAACTGAAGCCGAGGAGCACGGCCAAGAAAACGCTTCACCGCTGGTGAGTTCCCGAAGTGTCGAGCCGTTGCAGTTCGGCAATTTTCTGATTGAAGTCTTCGACGAATGGGCAAAACGGGATGTCGGTAAGGTTTTCGTGCAAATTTTCGACCAGGCGTTAAGTGCCTGGATGGGCATGGAACCCAGCCTTTGCGTCTTCCGCAAGCAATGCGGACGTGCGATGGCGATCGAGCACAACGGAGACGTCTATAGCTGCGACCATTATGTCGAGCCGGATTACAAGCTGGGCAACATCTTCGATTTGCCCATCGTCGAAATGGCCAATTCGGAACGGCAGTATCAGTTCGGCGTCGACAAGGAGGCATTGCTGCCACAGTACTGCCTCGATTGTGAGGTTCGGTTTGCCTGCAATGGGGAGTGCCCGAAGAACCGGTTTAGCGAAACGCCCGACGGAGAAGCGGGCCTGAATTATCTTTGTGCCGGGTACCGCAAATTCTTCAACCACATCGATCCGGTGATGAAGCTTATGGCGGAAGAAGTGCAGAATCGGCGGCCGGCAGCCAATGTCATGCACCGCTTGCATGCCCAGCGCCGCAATTCAGAAAAGACCGGCGCGGCGAGTCAGCGGCGGGCCGCTGCCAACCGGGCCTCCGTGCGGCGAAACGATCCCTGCCCGTGCGGATCGGGCCGCAAATACAAGAAGTGCTGCCTGAATAATTCCCCGCGCGTCTGAATCATCGTTCGTGCACGCTAAAGCGGTTTATTTTTTGTTGTGGGCGATTCAGGCTCGTGGGCTCCAGCTAGCATAGAACGAAACGCGATTGTCGCGGCCTCAAGTGAGCGTAATGCGCTGTAGCAGCGAACGTCGTTCAATCGCCCGCATCGATTGATACGGCCCCAGCGCAAAAATGAACTCCGCGACGTGCATGGTGATGCCGTCGCGGAGTTTGCATTTCGTATAGGCCTGGGGCCTTCGCCGTTTTCTTCGGCGGAGGCTATTCCAGGGTTTCTTTGGAGAATTCCGCGATCATTCGCCCGACGAACCGGAGGATGCCCTCGCCGATTTCCATCGATCCTTCGATGTGGTCGTCGACGCGGCGCAGTTCTCCACTCAGGTTGTCGTTGCCACTTTTAAACGCTTCGATGGCCTTCAGGCGAACGTCGATGTTTTCGCCCTCCTCGCCACGAATACTGTGCAGCAATTCGATCCAGGGCCCGGCGTTGGCCTTCAGGCTAAAGAACGCACCGTCGGTTGACGATGCGGAGTCTGACGTTGTGTGCACAGCCGGCTCAACACCGTTTTCCGCTGCTCCCTCGCCTTGCTCTGCGGAAGCTGCTTCTTCACCCGAGCTGGCCTCCACCTCGGCGGACGCCGTTTCCTTAATCGCGTCGCCGGCAGTGCCGACTATTTCGATCCGGCTCTTGAGCTGGTCCAGCGATCCGTCGCCCGATGCATACCAGGCTACGTCCGGGCCGGTCGCGACATAAAATTCCTTGATCGGTCCGTAGAAGTCTTGTAGGACTTCGATTTCGTCATCGACCATCGCGACGGAGTGGATGTTCGTTTCGCCGACTTTGTCGATATTGAACTGGACCGATCGACCGTCCTGGGTCTTGGCCAACGACTCTAAAATCTTGATGACCTTTTCCGAGCCCGGGACGACAACGGCTCCTACCAGGATATTCTTCCCCGCGTCGGTACGACTGACGTCGGTGAATAAATCCACAAATCCCATTTCGATTCCGTCACTGCCGAGACTGGAGATATGATCAACAGTTTCGCGACCGGCGGCTTTTTGTGCGTCGTTCGTTTTTTCGAACTTGTCGACCTCAGCCTTAATCCGCGGGGTCAGGGCTTCGACGACTTCCGTAAGGTGTTGCTTGCGCATGTCGTCCAGCGGGAAGTTGACACGCAAGCTTAGAATATCGGTGTCGTCTGTCGAAATGTCGGCGAATTTGCTGCGGCGTTGGCCAATCAAGTGAACGGACTTTTCCAAGTCGGTCCCTTCGATGGCGGTCATGGACATTTCACCGCGACCTTGTTTGTTCGCCACGTCGGTAATCCACCCCATCGTCAATTCCGACGATTCGGCAAAAAACCGTTCCAGCTCTTTGAGATCTTGTTCGATGCTCAACTTGCGAATTTTGTAGTCTTCGTCCGACTCG
>JANQRQ010000237.1 GCA_028284485.1 Planctomycetaceae bacterium
TGCAGCGAGCCTCCGACGACGCACGCATCGAATGGGGCTACTTGTATTTGGCGATTCCAAAATCGGATGGACTCACCACAGCGATTCTTAGTGACAACCGGTCCTGGGGCGCGTTTGGCAATCGCCGCGGTGATGGCACGCTTCCCGATGCCGATGACTCCGGGAAACCCCGCGCCGCCTCTGACGACACGCCGGTTCTGGCGGCCTCAATTGATATGGGGCAAGTGGCCGACGAGCCGGTGACCCGACATGCGATACTCGCGTTGGACGATTTGTACTCCGTCGATTATTTCGGCGAGAAGCTTCGGCCTTATTGGCGACGAGATGGAATGACTGCTGGCGAACTACTGGAGAGGTCAGCCGCAGAAGTTGCTTCAATCGTTCAGCGCTGTGAAGAATTCGATCGCGAATTGATGGCCGACCTGGAAGAAATCGGGGGCCCACGTTACGCGGATTTGTGCGCACTCTCCTATCGACAGTCGATCGCCGCGCACAAATTGGTCGCCGCCCCTCAATCCGGCGAACCCTGGCTGTTCTCAAAGGAGTGTTTCAGCAATGGCTGCATGGCAACGGTCGATGTCATGTATCCAACCAGTCCCATTTTCATGCTGGTCAGCAACGAGTTACTTAAGGCGTCGTTGAGACCCGTGCTCGACTACGCCGCCATGGACCGCTGGCCTTGGCCGTTTGCCCCCCATGACCTGGGACGCTACCCCATTGCCGATGGGCAGATCTACGGCGGGGGTGAAAAAAGTCTTGATCGACAAATGCCGGTCGAGGAGAGCGGCAATATGCTGTTATTGATGGCAGCAGCCTGCAAGATCGACGGCGATGCCAAGTTCGCCGAGTCTTATTGGCCGCTGCTCAGCCAATGGGCCGGTTACTTAAAAGAAAAAGGTCTCGACCCAGAGAATCAATTATGTACCGATGATTTCGCCGGCCACTTGGCCCACAACACGAACTTATCTCTGAAGGCGATTGAAGCCCTCGGTGCGTATGCGGAAATGTGCCGCATGACCGGCCGCGTGGATGAAGCCGACAGTTATCGCAAATTGGCCGAAAAATTTGCGGACCAGTGGCAACAGATGGCCGATGACGGGGACCATTATCGCTTGGCGTTCGACAAACCGGGAACGTGGAGCCAAAAGTACAACCTCGTTTGGGACGAGTTGCTGGCATTGCATTTATTTCCCAAAGAGGTCATTCGTAAAGAACTGGATTTCTACGAACGCAAATTAAACGCTTACGGATTGCCGCTCGATAACCGAGAAGATTACACAAAGCTCGATTGGGAGGTCTGGACCGCATCATTGGCCGAATCGGACGAGCAGTTCCAAACGCTGATGGCACCGGTGTATGCGTTTGTGAACAATTCTCCCGATCGCGTTCCTTTGACAGATTGGTATTGGACGAGCGACGGTCGGCGCCGCGGCTTTCAAGCCCGATCCGTCGTCGGGGGCGTATTCATCAAAGCGCTGACCAACAAAGAGATTTGGAGCAAATGGTCAGGCCGACGGTGATATCCCGACGGCGGCTAATGATGGTTGCTTTTGATTCCATACGCCCCCACGCCGCAGGGAACGCACCGTTATAACATGTTGCCAGCCAAATCAATCGCGTCGATCAATGAGTGAAGACATTCCGTCACAGATTTTCGTGCGGTATCGATGATGATTCTGTCTCGCGACCAGTCGTGGTATTCACGGTTCTCAACATCAGGCCATGCCGACAACTTCAAGCCGTTGATATCAGAAATCCGCGAGTCAACACGTCGGCGGTGCTCGGCAATATCAGAGCAGACCAGTTCGATGTTCACGAAGGGGCAACCATTACGTTGCGCCACCAGTTCCCACTCGCGCCTTGTCAGTTCGAGTGGGTTACACGAATCTGCAACAACGTTGATTCCGAGTTGAAGATTGTCTGCCGCGATCCTGTATGCCAACCGATATCCTTCGCCTTCGACATTCACTCCGCACAACTCTTGCAATGCCTGCTCGATCGTATCGATCCGTAAATGCGTTGCTCCCAAATATTGCGCAAGTTGCCGAGAAAGCGTCGTTTTGCCCGTGCCCGGCAGCCCTGCGAATATGTAGAGAGTCGGCATTTCTTGGGAATGGTGATGTGCTTGGAGGGATCGTTGGAAGTAACAGGGCAGTGAACTTACGGGATTGACGGCAGCACGCCAAGAATCGTCACAATGCTATTGCTCATTGTCAACGTGCGGATGCGTGCTGACCTTTTCCAAAAAACTTGCTGGGTGTCGTTGCCGTAGAAGCGAATCGGTTTCCAACAGACGCCCGGACAGCGTCGGCGCTGCGTTGATTTCAGTCACTGGTCGGCGGTGGTTCGGTCTCCACGTCATGCCATTTCATGGCGCGATCCATCGGCTCGATCCGCAATACGACAATGCCGTTTTGAAAAATACGTACGGTACCGGTCGATTCGGAAACTGCGATCGCGATGGCGTTGCTTGCCTTGGAAATAGCCGCCGCCGCCCAATGACGCGATCCGAGGCCTTTTGAAAGCGTTAATGCTTGTTCCGGAGCGTCGAGAATTCTACCAGCAGACTGCACAACACCGTCAGCCGAAATGATAAATGCGCCGTCCACCTGTGCCAATTCTTTCACGCTTTCGCGAACGCGGGGGTTGCGCAGCATGCATTCGCTTTTTCCATACCCCCGGAACGGGTCGTGGACCTGCTCATGCGACATCTTCAAGACTTTGCGATGATTGCCGACGACAAACAGGGCACCCACCGGTTTGCCTTCGCGACCTTCGCGGCCGATTTCGACCGCCAGATCGACGACCAAGCGCAAAGTTTCCAGCGGAACTTGTGTCTCCAACTGTTGCAGATCGCGAGCAGTCAGCTTCGCAAGGTGTTCTGCCAAGCTGATGATGCTCATGGTGTCGACGTTTGTCCGCTCGAATCCGGCGTAGAGTGCCACAATTTTGTCGCCACTCCTCAGCAATTCGTCGGCGATCGCCTCGAGCAATGCTTGGCTCAGCTGAATTTGACGAGTTTGTGGCTCGTGCAGTAACGGGACCAGGTCGATTTCGTCCTCGCTGACGGCCCGCTGAACATCCGGTTTATCCGAGGCAACAACCAATCGGACTCGCCGAAGTGATTTGTTAATTTCTTTAAAATCGTAGGGCAATTCCGCGAGGATAACGACAGCCTCGGCCTCGTTTTCGACAGCCACCCGCCTGGCGGAAACCAGCAGACTGTTCATTTGCGGAGATATTTCGGCACGTTTCATACATTTCCCAGTGTATGAATTCCGAGATTCACGTCAACGCGACGACGTCAGCACTTTTAGGCCGACATATTCGCCGATGAATCCGCCGAATAGAAGTTCCGCCGCACTTCGAATCATCGTTCCGAGAGGCGCTCGGAATAGGTGCTGACGACCCGCAAAAAGCTTTGATCGCCCAACGCGCCGACTTCTCGCTTGTCGATCGCCAATTCACGCGACACCAAGACACCACGGTCCAAATCGAAAACGATGGTTCCTTGTGGAGTCCGCTGAATCAGCTGGGCAAGAATTTCCGGCTCGCGAACGGGCGTCAGCAGCGTTGATTTCAATTCGATGACCGCTTGACTGCCTTCCACTGAGACCAGGCGGTACTTTCGGGAAATCGTGACAGGTTTTTTCAGCGTTTGCGTCACGTTGACGTCGACCGAGAATTCATCGCTCCAGACGTGGCCGACCGGGATCGCGGTCGACGGGAACTCTAACAGGAAATTGGCCTCAGGTGATGCCGACACAGGTGTGGTGTTTAAAGGAACGACCGACAACAACTCTCCCGACGAAGCAAACTGCATGCGCACTTGTGGTTTGCCGATTCGTTCTGCCGTCGCCCGAAACTGTGCTGGGCAATTTTCCGGACCATTGTCACTGTTCCAAACAAGCGGCGTTTTGTTGTCTTCCCGAGCCGACATGACAACATGATCGATGACCGGTTCCAATGTCGCGACGCCATCCGGCGAGACCGAGACGACGCGATAGTGTTTCCGCGCCTTCGATTCGGTCGTTGCTTTAAGCCGATGCTCGGCCTTCTGGTGTGTATACGTCTGAGAATGCGCCACGTCGTAATGGACGAATTGATTCGGTTCGAACTTGTACTTCAGCAAATAAGTTTCGTTAGCATCTTCTGCCGAGCCGGGAATCGCCTGATTGGTCGTGAAGGAGGCGACGATGACCACCGCAAGAATACGTCGAATCATAATTCCATTCCTGATAGCTCTTTCGGGCGCCAATGAGTCGACCCGAATGATCAACTCGGGGTAATCCGGCGTCGACCAGGTGTTTCCGAAACCGGGCCGCTGAAGGGGAGCGAAATGTAGCAGGAATGTCGATCTTTTAGGAGGTCATTTCCCAACTTGACATTCGGCCTTAACCACCGGCTGCGAAATAGGTTAGCAGTTCAATGATTTGCGTCGTATC
>JANQRQ010000267.1 GCA_028284485.1 Planctomycetaceae bacterium
TCACACCCTCGATCAGCGCGGCAGCAATAATCATTGCCGTCTGAATTTGGCCGGCCACTTCCGGCTGGCGGGCCATGCTTTCGACCGCCGACGAACCGATGCGGCCAATTCCGTAACCCGCACCAATAATCGTCACTGCCGCACCAATGGCACCAGAGAAGAAGACCCCACCGTCACCAGGGGCCGCCATCGCCGGCACGGACAATGCGAAGAAAACGGCCAATGCCAAAATTCCAACTCGCACACTTTGTTTCACGACATCATCTCCTGTTTTTTCAACGCATGAGGCTCAGTGCCTCAACCAAGTTTTCCACTTTGCCGACGTTGTGAAGCCCTATATCCAAAGCTTCAATTCGGCGAACTGACTCTTTGCAATTCCTCGAATTCGCGAATCCGCCACTTGTGCATCGATTCGCTGTGAAACCAGAAATCAGTGCGGATGCACTGCTGTTCCGATAAAAAGCGTTGCCAAGAAGGCAAAGATGTAAGCCTGCAGAAAAGCGACAAACAACTCCAACAATCCAATTGCGACCTGACCGAGCACGCTCGCAGGGGCCACAAGATAAAAAAGTCCCGTATTGTGAACACCTTCCATGGCGATAAACCCGAGGATCACGGCGATGACCGTATGGCCGGCCATAATGTTCGCAAACAAACGAACGGCCAACACACCATGCTTGATGAACAGCCCTAAAAGCTCGATCAGCCAAATCATCGGTACCAATATCACTTTGAGCGGGCCGGGCAAATCCATATGCGGAACCAAGGCCGTCCAAAAGCCTGCGGGACCAAGCTCAACCGAACCGTAGATCACCACGGCGACGAATGTCGCCAATGCCAACGCACCGGTGACGTTGATTTCTCCTGTTGGAGAGCCCATCCAAGGAAATGCGCCCAGCAAATTGCAGAAGAGCACGTAAAAGAAGCAGGTCCACACGAACGGCAAATACTTGTCCGCAGGATGCCCCGCGTGCGCTTTGACTGCATGATCGTCACCCTCGTGATGATCATCGTGCCCGTGATGTCCGTCTCCAATCGTGGGCCGGACAACATGGTCGCGAATAAAAAGCGCCAGCATCTCCCAGAAATGCCACCAGCGGCCTGTCGTCGGCTTACCACCTTCAACCCGAGCAGCGAGTCCGCGGAAGATCCACAGAGTCAACAAGCCGGCAATCACCTGCAGCAGCATGAATTTTGTGAGCCCGAACGGAAGCGGCAGCTCACCACCCAGAAACTGCGGGAGCTCGATCGCGTGCGCGTCGCGCACGTGATGGAAAACATCGCTACTATGATCGGCCGCCATCTTGCCAGCCTGATTCTAACTAAACAAGAGTCAAAAAAATTCTTACCAGTACCCCAGGGAGGCTACGAGACCCGCGACGGCCGAACCAGCAATAACGTTTCGACAAGCAACGTCGCGGAATAAAACACTACCACCCAAACAAGGAACTCCCGAAACCCTAGCTCAACGCGAACGGCACGAATGATGAGCACGCCAAACAGCACGACGATCATCCGCAAAGCCATTCCCAGAAGCACGCCACTTAGGGCTGAATCCGAGCCACCATACCGAGACAGCACCAGGAAAACGAGCCAACCGGGACCAAGACACAGCAAAGCCGCGTAACTCAGGCCTTCAACGCCGGACGCACCCGCCAAAGCATAGGCCGGAACGACCAACACTAGCCACAGCAGGGCAACCGCCCCGGTCAACCAGCAGCACTTACCAATCATGGTGCCCATCATGCGACAGCCGGAATTCTTCGCCCTCTGCCGGACGACTCGAGTGACGCCAACGAATTCTAATTCTTGCGATTCGCCGCCGCCGCAATCTTCAACAGATGGCGCATCGCAACCACAAATCCCAACACACTTCCGACCGCAACCAGCCAGGGCGTCGTATTCCAGCGATTATCAAGCAGATAACCAACACCCGCCGGCAGGACCATTTCCAACGAAATCGTCAGGATCTGGTTGACCCATTGCATCGCCGCCACCAACGGTGGCCGGCCATTGTCATCGAGTCGCGGCACTGAATCACAACCTTAGAAAACTCTCGGCCGTTCAGACTGAAAACCGCACGACAAATCGCCTCGAGAAAGGGAGTTAAGATGCAGTTCCGCAACGGTTAAGAGATTTCGGCGGTCAGTCTATTGACTGCGATTTGTGATGTCAAAGCCCAAGCCGTCCTGTTTTGACATTTCCCAAAAGTGAATGCGGCGCTTCCCGCCCGTGGGGAACTTTGCAAGGCCTGAAGCCAAACGGGAAGCCACTTGGGTGACCATTAGTCGCCTTGGTTGGAAACCGAAAACAGGGGCACCCAGCAAGGTCACTATGAGGAGACAACCACGCGACGGCGGTCTTGCTTCGCTGCACTCCTTCTCCGCCCGACCGGCCAATTACCAACAAGCTGCTTTTGGACTGACCAAAATCTCAGCCCACACAGGGTTGGTCACATAACCCTATGCTAAAAAACAACTTAAGGAAATGGCCGCCATCACCACCTCGAATTTTTTTCCTACCGCAATCGTTGAAGAAAACCGGTCCGCTTGGTAGAAACGTATTTACGGTCTCTGATACAGACCGTCGCATTTACGCAATCCTTAAGTCGTCAAATGCCTGTCGGGTCAGAACTCGGGCAATCGAACAATGCCGCTTTAGGCTGAGATTCGCATTCTGCCTGATTCTGAAGCACCACAGGCTCTTTGGATGCGGGCACGGACGGCCGCCGATAGTTCCTAATCTTGGGAAAGATTTGTGCCGGCCGAAGCGCTTAGAAGTGTCCGTGAAAACAACTGCTCGCAAACGACGCACGATAGTGGTGCGTCGTACGCTTTGCCGCGACTTCCAACGAGCAGAAGTCGCCGCTCGCCACAGCAGCTGTCCACAGACGTTCGAACCGGCATTCCATGCACACGAGAGATCCCGCCGGCGATGCGGTTCCGTCGTCCGCCATCGCCCCACCCCCACCACCAAGCACACAATTGGAGTCCGTCGCGATGACCCTTGCTGAATTAAAGTCGTGCACTCGCAAAGAGTTGGCCGCCCTCGCCAAAAAACACCGGATTTCCGGTTGGCATCCGATGCGTAAGGCGGAACTGATCAAGGCGTTGGCGTCGGTTTCTTCACGCAAGTCGTCCCGGTCGACCCGAAGCCGTGCGTCCGCTTCTAAATCCAAATCGGTAAAGCGGACCGCAACGAATGCTCGGACAAAATCTCGAAGTGTCCAGCCCAAAACGCCAAAACGAAATCGAGCCGCTGGCTCGTCCAACGGTAAACGAGCGCCGAAAATGCTTTCAGCGAGCAGGAGCAATGGCTCTCGAAAGAACGGCCGACCGAATCAACATCAAGGCGACGCGTTCCTTACACGAATTTGCGACGCCTATTGGGTGCAGGTTCATTGGGAACTTTCCCCGGACACTTTGGCTCGCGCCGAGGCCGCGCTGGCCTCGGAATGGCACAACGCCAAACCAGTAATCCGGCTGTTTGACATCACGGCTGACGACACGGCTTCAACTTCAAAACGGCACGTCCGCGACGTGGAGATCGCCAGCGATGTCACAGAATGGTATGTCCAGGTCGACCACCCGGATCGCACGTACCGCCTTCATATCGGATTCCTGGCACCTAGTGGCCGATTCTTCGCCTTGGCTCGCTCCAAAACCGTACGGACATCCCGCAAGCGATTGAGCAATGAAGACAAGTGGTACGAAACAAACGGCGGATCAGCCAACGGAAATGGCTCAGCACTTCGTGTCCATACCTCAGGTAAGAACGGTCACCAAGACCACGAAGAAATAACGCGATCCTCGATGTTTCGCATGAACAACGGACGACACAGCGCAGATTCCGGCGAAGAATTCTGTTTTCAGATCGATGCCGAGGTGATTATTCGCGGAGCGACCCATCCTCATGCGGAGCTGGCCGTTTTAGGTTCACCTGTCCATGTCGGCGACGATGGCGCATTTTCGCTACGATTCGATCTCCCCAATGGGCGCCAAGTCATTCCCGCAATTGCATTGACTCCCGATGGAAAAGAACAACGGACTATCGTCCTGGCGATCGAACGGAATACGAAAGAACTGGAACCGCACGTCTTCGACGAAACGGCACCATAGACCGATCAGGGCACCGGGTGGTCGCTTCTTGCCCGACTGCGGGGTTGGGGCGCACAGGATGCATTCGCAAGTCCGAATTTGAAAAAGTTCGGGCACATATGAGAATCGCATGAATGTGCAAGATCCGGTTCTTGTCGCTATTGAGCTTGCTAGGTAAAATGAAAGCGTCGGGTTTGGATGAACTCGACTAACCTCTGCCATGTTCGAGACGGGCACCATTTTGTTGACCCTACAAGTACATCCGCAGGGAGCCTTTCTTTTCGTTCGGCCGCGTGTAAATCCGGGCGCTTGCGCTTTGGCTCACACAACCTGGACGTGAGGCGCCCACCTTAAACTGCGGGTCTGAACAAGAAATCGCCCGACGGCATTTCGGCGGAGGTTTTTTTATGGGACTTTTCGATCGGCAAGAGGCCGAAAACCTTGATCGGGCAAAGCCGCTCGCAGCCCGCATGCGTCCCCAAACGCTCGAAGAATTCGCCGGACAGCAACACTTCCTGGGGCAGGAAAAGCTTCTCGCCCGCATGATTCAGGCGGACCGCGTTTCCTCGGTGATTTTTTACGGCCCACCCGGCACTGGAAAAACGTCACTCGCCGAAATTATTGCCCAGCAAACACAATCAAAATTTGTGCGTCTCAATGCCGCCGCATCAGGAGTAAAGGATCTCCGCCAGGCTTTAGAAGAAGCAAGGGAGCGTTTAGCGACCGGCGGTACAACGACGCTGCTGTTCGTTGACGAACTTCACCACTTCAATAAAGTCCAGCAGGATGTCTTGCTGCCGGATGTCGAAGCAGGCATCGTCCGGTTGATTGGGGCAACAACGGCTAATCCTTTCTTCTCTCTGGTCGCGCCACTGATTAGTCGTAGCCAGATTTTCGAATTCCTGCCATTGACTTCCACCGATATCATCCGGCTGTTGAATATTGCGCTTGCCGATCGTGAACGAGGTCTCGGCCAGTTCGAAGTCGAAGTCAACGATGATGCCCTCGAGTTTCTCGCCGAGGTATCCGACGGCGATGCCCGTCGTGCTCTCAATGCGCTTGAAGTTGGCATCCTGTCTGTTCTCGAGAGTCACAGTGTTTCGGGCGAGCGTCCGCTGTTCGACAAGAATTCGGCCCAGGAATCGATCCAGAAAAAGGCCCTGCGTTACGACGACGATACGCACTATGACGCAGCCAGCGCCTTGATCAAAAGCATGCGAGGGTCCGACCCCGATGCTGCCGTCTACTGGTTGGCCAGAATGATCGAAGCCGGTGAAGATCCCCGGTTTCTAGCCCGGCGAATTGTCATCGCAGCGGCGGAGGATGTGGGCAACGCCGACCCCAATGCGCTGGTCGTCGCCAACGCAGCCGCCCAAGCAACCGAGTTGGTCGGCCTTCCGGAATGCCGAATCCCGCTCGCCCAGGCCGCCATCTATGTCGCCATGGCGCCGAAATCGAACTCGGCGATAACCGCCATTGACCAAGCACTGTCTGACGTCAGAAATCGGCGTGTGTTGCCGGTCCCGGTTCATTTGCAGGATAAGCATTACAGCGGCGCGAAGCGTCTGGGGCATGGTGATGGATACCAATATGCGCACAATTCAGACGAGGGTTGGGTGGATCAAGACTATCTGGGTGTCGAAAGAGAGTACTACCACCCGGTTGCCCGCGGCTTCGAAATCGAGCTGCAAAAGCGACTGTCGAAAATCCATCAACGCCGAACGAAAAGCCCAAATGATCCCCCCAACGACTAGGGGTCGGCTGGCGGATTTCACGGCATTGCATGGCTGACGTCGATGTTTCGCCATTAAAGCGACTTCAAATAAGCGACGACGTCGGCCATTTCCTCGATGCTCAGTTCTTCCCCGGCCAGGAATTCCGCACGATGATGCCGGGTCAATACTTCGGTTAACGAGCGGGCTCGACCGTCGTGAAGGAATCGACGTTTGGAATTCACGCCCAGCAATGACGGCGGATTAAATTCCTTAAAAAAGGAATTGGCCGGCTCCAAACCGACGGAATAGGTTGCCGATGACGTGAATCGGGGCGGCTGATGGCAAGTCATGCAGCCGGCTTTGTTTTCGAACAGTCGCCGCCCGCGCTCTGCCGCGTCTGACAGGGCACCGGACTCGTTCCGGTATGGACTTGCGGGATGTTCTAACGTCGACAGGTAAGCCAATAATGCGTCGACTTCGCGATCACTTATCGGCATTTCGGTATGGAGAGTTTCCTGCATGGACTTTGCGATTGATGCACCCAAAGAAG
Source organism: Planctomycetaceae bacterium (assembly GCA_028284485.1). Classification (GTDB taxonomy): domain Bacteria; phylum Planctomycetota; class Planctomycetia; order Planctomycetales; family Planctomycetaceae; genus JANQRQ01. Next base: position 6,363 of record JANQRQ010000267.1, read on the forward strand.
GCTGCCAGCCATGCCATGTCCAAGGCGCGGTCTGCGTCACTCCACGCAGCGACGGAGCGAGCTTGTACGTGTCGAAGTTGCCGTCGTTGACCGTATCGAATTTTTGTTCGCATGTGTGCCCATCGGTATGGCAGGTATGGCAACTAAACCAGCCCCCCCGCGAACGGTCGGCGTCGTAGAATACCATTTCACCGCGACGGTTGACCGAAGGTGTTTCCGGCCCACCCAATTCAATCGTGCGAACCAATCGAGCATTGCGCGCGTCGACAATCTGCAGTGCATTGAGAAAGTAATTCGCGACGATTGCATGTTCGTCATCGATAAACTGCACACCCAAAGGCCTACCGCCGAGTCGGACCCGTCGAATTATTTCCGTGTCATTTCGCAACCATTCGGGTAAAAAGTCGCCAGGATGAGCATTGGGCCATTTGGTCTCTTTCAGCTTGAGTATCAACGCTTCATGAGTCCCCCCACAGGTCGCCACAAGCCAATCTCCAGTCGGGCTGATCGCGACTGCGTGGAGATCTCCGGCGCCGTCGCCTCTTAGATCAAGACCCATTTGTTTTTGCTGCCAATACTCTCCGTCCGGAATTGGCATCTTTGTCAGCCGGTTGTCAATGACCCAACCCTTATCGACATTGTCGAAGCTCACCGGAAACGCTCGATTGATTTGACTGGGAAAGATGCACGTCTTCGAGTCATTGGTAATGGCAGCTGCCCCGAGATTGAACGCGTCGTCGAAGACCAATCGCCGACTGATCAATTCAAAACTTGTCGCATCGTGGACAAATAATTCGCCGGGAACTGAACAGCACGTCACCAGCCACTTCTGATTCGGCGTAACACTAATATCGCGAGGATCGCCTCCCACCCGAATTCGACAAATCAATTCACGCGATCCCACATCGAAGGCGGCAATTTCGTCGGCTCCCGAGACGGCCACAAATAATCGTCGAGAGACTCCCGAAGCCGGGTTCTTCGGCCGATCAACGGCTATGCCGCTTGGCTCGTCGCCAACGTGGCTGGTCGAATCGACGCTCATGCGATTCTGCTCGATCTTCAGCCACGCGATGCGGTCGTCGCCTCGGACACTAACGGCAGCAGAAACCGAATCGAACCAAACGACGTCGGCAGGCAAAGAGCCAACTTCAATTTCGTCGAGAACTTGGCCTGTCGACAATTTGACGAGCGAAACTGTCCCTGACGTCCGGTTTGCCGACAGGGCGTGTGATTTTTCGGGAGAAACTGCAACCGCTACCGGGCTGCGGTCGATCGTGATCATTGTTCGATCGTTGGTCGTATCCGCAACCGCCCACTGCATTCCAGCGAGTACCGATAGGCAGCCAACCGCAACAATAGTAAAACGATCACGCGCACAAATACGTGCTTGCTGATGGATTTCCGTCATGGGAAAAACTGATTGACCGAGGGCCAGCGAAGAAACCATGGAGAAAACGCGGGCCAAATTATATCACATTGCGAAGCCAGCGAGACCAATAGCTTGAGATTAATCCGGTTCTCGACGATCGAATGATCGTGGTTACGGATGCGCCCCGATTCCGACACTGTCGCTGTCAGGAGTCGTGAGCGGCATTTGACAACGCATTGGAGAGACGCGGTCATACACAACGACAATCTCCAAGGCGCTCAAGTATCATTATCATCGACATCGCCACTCGAATGGAAAACGCTACTTGATTGCCTTGGCAATGACATACCATCCGAGCTGGCGCTCCAGGGCTTTTAGCAGCCAATTCGGAATGAAGCGACCGAAACTGGAAAAATGCGTATGGTCTAAGTGGCGTATGTCCAATGAGACTTCGCTAAAGTCTGCCAGTATCGTTCGCATGTCACGCCGTGAGTAGACTTTGACGAGTGGTTTGATCTCAATTCCGTCTGCGCCTTCTTCAATGGTGGACAACAACCCATCGTGACCAAGTTTTCGCAGTCGGCCATGCAAAATACCGCTAAGGAACATAATGGCGAACCAATGATACACGCTATGTTTATGATAGAACGTCAGTATCAGCTCGCCGCCGGGCTTCAACACGCGGAACGCCTCAGAAATGCAGCGAATCGTATCGGGCGTATGATGCAACACGCCAAAACTGTAGACCGCATCGAACGATTCGCTTTCGAAATGAAGTTCGGATGCATCTTCCAAGAATAGTTGTGCCGTGAGGCCTCTTTGCCCGAGATTCTCTCGAGCAAGGTTGTAATGGTTTTCGGTAATGTCAACGCCGTAGCAATCGGCACCGGCCTTTGCAAATTGGCACAAATCCGTCCCTTGGCCGAAACCGATTTCGAGGACCTTTTGTCCCTGATACTCATCGTAGCGGTACTGGTCCCGCATCCACGGTGCGTAGTCTTCGTATCGGTTTCGCTCAACCGACAGAAAGTATTCGAGCGACGCCTTATCGCCGTCCACCTCACCGCATGGAGTTGTATTCCACTGCTTTTGAGCGGCCCGTTTCCAATCGTTAACGACGGTTGCCATATCTCACTTCCTTGTTTTTGTGGATTTCGCGATGCCGACGCGATCTTCCGGATTTCCGTTCAGCCGCTTTTCTGTCTGCTTGTTTCTAAGCACCAGATGGGGTGTATGCCGTAAGCGCATTCATGCCGCACTCTGCTGGGGTCTCGTGGAACAACTCCCGATCTGCGTTTGTGCACACTGCATAATGATATGGGTATAGGGAATCCGAAGTAGATCTGTCCGAATGTCGGTCGCCACGTACGGGAACACCGATTGCGCTAGCGATTCATACTGAACTTTATTGCGCACAAATTGCCCTCGGTCCATTTTCAGGAAGGTACGGGCCAGAAAACCTTGACCCGTAATGAAACAACCGTCGAATGTAATCAGTCGACCCGCAGGCTTGAGGCCGCGTCGCGCCAGCTCGAAAAGACTCCGCGCTTCGGCATCGTCGAGATGGTGAACAACACCCGTGGCAATAACAACGTCGAATTCACCGAGTTCGTCAAATGCTGCGTCGTTCACTTTCTTGCACCAGAAGTTGCCGCGCGAGCCAAACCGTTTTTGAGCGGACCGAATATATTTGCTGCTCAGGTCAAACCCGTGGTATTCCACCTCAGGCAGGTATTCGAGAATATCCGCCGGCCCACAACCGATATCGAGAATTCGAATGCCCGGCTTGGGACAAATGAAGTCTTCAACCAGAACCTGCGACGCATTCCTGGCCACTGATCCACGAAACGCGCTGTACACCGACGCGATTCCGAGCAGGGCACGTGGATCAGCTAGTTTAAGGTTTACCATGACGAACGCCTTATTGACATTGCGAGTGAAATGATTGGTCAAATTCGAATTCACTCCACATCGTCGAGAATGACAATATGGAGATTTCTGTCTTCACATTTCAGGGGTTCATCGAATTCGGGAACGGTCGATTGAAACTCCGTACGCCGTCCGACGTGAACCAAGACGAAATCGGCGCCCTGATAGCGATACGCCGTATCGAGCACATCGATTACCTCTTGAAAATGGGGAGCCGTCTCGGGATTGTCGAGCAATGTTTGCCGCGCACACCGATACTCGCGAAGTATGTCTTCCGAGCACAAGGCCGCGTAGCTTTTTTCGTAACCCAAGAGCGTCGGCGGTTGCCGCGGGAACAACATATTCGACATCTGTGCTAATACGATGTTGTTAATCGCGACCTTTCCCGAATCGACTCGCAGGGATTCAAGCAGTTCTTCGCCCATCTGAAATTGCGCTGCGTACTGCAAATTGGCGCGAACCGTTCGAAGCCCCGCACCAAAGGCAAGCAGTAAAGACACACAAACCAGGACTTTAGTCAGCCACGCAGAGCGCACGACAAAAATCGCGATCAGCGCGACACAGATGACTCCCACGTATTGTTCATAGGCATTCGGCACGCCTAATAGACCAGTCACAATCTGGTGATTGGCTGCAAACAACGGTGCGATGGCCAGAATCCAAACCAAGAAACGATACTCTCGGGGACACCGACGATGACCCCACCACGCCACGATCGCGCCCAATAGAAATGTAAATGAAAGAAGTGGTAGACGGGTTTCTGCCAAGAACATTCGAGCTTCATGAGGAATCAGAGTATGCAAATGAATCCACATGCCGCATGTGATTAGCCCGAATGCAGCCATCGGAGCTGCCCAATTCGACCAACGATGCGCACGAAATCGATGATGAATGTGCAGCGACACCACAATAAAAGCCGTCGGGACTGCAACGAATGGGTATAAGAACGGCAGGCACAAATAAACAAACAAGAACGATCGCCTCCGTAGCGATAGCCAAGCGCAACAACTCAACACCGCCAACGAGAACTGTGGTTCGGGTGAGCGCACGAAGGGAAGAAAGAATGCTTCCGGCACGGTGAACCAGTAAATCATTCCCGACGTCAAATTCCATGTGAACAGGCGGGAAACAATGGGGTTGAATCCTCCGAACGCCAACGGCAGGAATCCCACAATAATGGCGCACTCGGTCGCTCTCTGCTTCGTAATGTCCAATTGCAGAAAGCAGCCACGAGCAGCGATTAAGACGACCGGAAACAATACAATGTCGAACAGGAAGTTAATCCAACCTCCTGAAAGCCCGAACTCATGACCGGCAGTAACAACAAACTGGGAAATCCGCGTCAAAGATTGGCCGGCCTTTGAGAAATCATACTGCAGATACGATGTCTCATCCCAAGCGTTGATGTAGTAAAGGTATCCGCCGGTTGAGATCGCTTGATAGATGGGGTATGCATTCTGCACTAGTGTCAACGTCAACACTGCGATGAGAAAACGCTTCCGCTTCGTTTTCTCGGCCGCGCGGATCTGACTCAAATCGGGACTGACAGAATCGCCAGGACCCTCTGTAATGGATGCCGACTTGGTTGATGCATCACGTTCTAATAGTTGCATATTTCCCATCAAATTGCCTTGGAGAACAATGTCGTTCTCAATCGTGTGGAAATGCCTCGTCGCATAGTCATTCCTGCGCACCCACAATGACAACGTGAATGTCCATCGGTTCGCAGTCCAGCGATTGATCGATACTTGCGTATCGGGACTGAAACTCAGATTTCCGGCCAATATGGATCAGCTTGAAATCCGCACTTTGATAACGATATGCCGCATCGAGTGTTTTAAATGCATCTCGGAATACTGGCTCTGTTTCGGGATCGCCAAGTAACTGTTGCCGAGCGCATCGATACTCGCGCACCGTCTGCTCATTTGACAAGCTCGCGAAACTTCTTGCGTACGCAAGCAGCGTAGGCCGCTGCTTAGGCAACACCATATTGGCGACCTGTGCCAAATCGATAGAATTGATCGCAACCCGATCAGCATTGACGCGTAGCTCTTGTAAGAGTTCATCGTCGAGCACTAGCTTCGCATTGCAGGTGAGATTTCGATGAAACACAACGCCCGAGAAACAAATTCCCACGCAGACAACTGAGTAGAGAATAGCCCGTCTCATGCGAATCGATCGTGCAACAAACACCACAACCAGTGATGCACAGAGCACGCCCGAGTGCTGTTCATAGGCGGTCGGAACGGCGACCACTCCAGTGAACACCTGATGATTGACCGACACAAGCGGTGCCAGCGCCAATATCCACATCAAATATCGAAATTGTGGAGGGCAATTTCGCTGCCCGACTGCTGCAAATGTAGCGGCGAGAAGAAATGTGAAAGAGAGAATCGGCAAACGCGATTGCACGAAAAATTGCTTCGCTTCCAAAGGGGTAAGAGAATTGAAATGAATCCATAACGCGACCCCAAGGACTCCGATGGACGCAAGCGGTGCGACGACGACCGACCTACGGTAGGCCGACATCCGTTGGCGCAAGTGTAACGACATCACAACAAATACTGCGGGAACCGCTACGAATACGTAAAGAAATGGCAGGCACAAATAAAGATAAAGAAACGACTTTTTCCGAATTGACCACCATACGACACAGCTGAGTATCGCGAGGGAAAACTGGGGCTCGGGAGAGCGGGCCAACGGTAGAAACCGCGACTCGGGAACGGACAGCCAATAGATCCAACCCGATTCCAGATTCCACAGGAACAAACGATGAATCAGCGGATTGACTCCGCCAAGGATCAACGGCAGCAACGCAAGAATCACAGCCGAAACCGACGCATCACGATCCGATTGGCCGACACACTTAAAACATGCTCGAACGGCAATCAGAAATACGGGAAATGCCACCAAGTCAAATACAAAGTTGATCAAACCACCTGAAAGACCGACTTCATGCAAGGCGGTGACAAGGAATTGACTGACTCGCGTCAAAGACTGCGTTGCCTTTGAGAAATCATACTGCAGATACGATGCCTCATCCGAAGCCGTACGATAGAACAAGTACCCACCGGTCGAGATGGCCTGATAAATTGGATACACATTCTGCAGCAAAGATAAACCGACCACGGCAAACAGAAACCAAGTTCGGTCGCTAATTGCACGTGCCGTGGTTCTTGGCAGTACTTTTGTCTGTGATTGCAGAATGTCGAACGTCAGCATATCGGTTTTCGAAAGACCCCCAGAATCGAAGTGCCCCAGGGAAATGGAAGATAGTGACCTATTGGAGTTTCCATGGAAAAGATCGCTTCCAAAACGCGATTGATCGGTTTGGCCGGAATCCGATGAGTCTGCTGAAGATGTTGGCGAATCTCCTCATCTGTCATGTTTCCGATGTCCGGTCTGCGCCAGCGACTCATCACCAAGAGCGGGCTGAGAAAGAACATGAAATATCGCGCCGTGTACAACTCGAGACCCGCTTCTGACGCCAAGCGGCGAAAATCGGCACGAGCGTAGCGTCGCACATGATGAGCCAGTTCATCGTTGTAACTCCAAAAGCACATGAGCGCCGGCGTTGTTACGAACAGGAACCCCCCGGGTCGCAATGCGGCGGCAATCTGCCTCAAGGCATCCCTGTCCTCAGGGATATGCTCCAAAACATCGAGCAGGAATATCGCATCCCAGCGGTCCTGCCAGTGCAGGTTCAACAAGTCGACCTGATACCTCTCCACATCGGGTCCGACAACAGACTCCGCGTATCGCAAAGCAACGTCAGACGAATCCGCCAGAGCCAATTCCCGAAACCTGAGGTCACCATGGGATTGCAGGTACTTGATCCAGCCGCCACAGCCACCGCCAATATCAATGGCGCTGATGGAGTCCTCCGCATCTTTACTCAGATGCCTTACCAATGCAGAAAACAAAAACCGGTGGCGACCGCCGTACCAAAAATGATTCTGCTGCATCTTTAGTAGACTGGCAAAGGCCGCGGGATCGTATTCCTCATCGCGATGCTGGACCGGCTCGACCGGGCGCAAGATGCCTTCGGAATCCCGTAAGTACGACGGCGGGTTTGCTAAAGCCAATGACACGGAATGAAAACCTTTGAAACGCGAAATGAGTTTCTTCGTTGGCGGTCTTGAATCGGCCTCATTAATCTACTTTCGACTCAGGCCGAACGACGACTGGTCGATTCCGGTTTTAGTACGCGCTGTTGTGCGTTTGAGTTATGAGAAGTGCAGCTCGGCGTGATGTACTTCGGCGCATCGGGTCCGACATGAAATAGCAGATCAAGTATCGAAACTTCATGACAAAACGGCGGATGGAGCTGTGGATACTTCGGATAGCCATCGTAATTCATGTACTCGACAGCGATGCCCGCGCTATTGAATTCCTGCTCGTCGAGGTAATCCTTTGCCGCCGGCCCCGAGACGTAAACATCGGCTTGATAATTCGAGACAAGCTTCAACAATCGTTCGCTACCACTACCAGTAACTTGAAACTCTGATGCATTGCGAAATTCGGTTGTGATTCCCAAAAACTCCGTCGCAATCCTTTGGATCATGTACTGATTGAGCTCTGAAAGGTTTTCCCAACACTGATCGAGATACACCGCCTCGAGGAATTCTCGATATGTCTCAAAAAATGGACTTTTGCTGTACGACTGCTGTAACGTTCGAAAATGCTTCTTTTGCCAATGAGAGTCCGTTATCTCGACGTCGCAAATGCGTCGACCAAGATTGCCTCCTGTCGGCACGGTTAGCCAATTCAATCCGTTTGATGTCTTAATTCGATTACGATTGCGCCAATCATTTTTCGTATATTGGACGTCGTCGTAGAACACGAATGTCTCGACGCGTTGAATGATGTCGAAATATCCCTTCCAGGGAATGTAGTTCGATTGCAGAACTGCTAAACGTTTCATAACTTGGCCAATCTTGTCACGCCACGCCTTCATTCAGCGAGCAGTTTCGACGCCTGCTCACGATTGAAATCCTTGAAATCTCTCCACCAATTCTCGTCCCGCCATAGAGATTCTTAAAAATGTGATCGCTGAATCCGGCGGTTCGCATCCGATCAGCCGTTTCGGCTACGTCGTATTCGACCCTGCGAAGCGAAACCTGGTTGCCATCGAGAATGGCGTAAGCTGCGCGCCAGTCCCCATCTCTTGGCTGACCAACAGAACCGGGATTACAGAACACATGCGTTCCGAACTCATAATGAAACTGGACGTGCGTGTGCCCTGACAGGTAGATCCCAGGCTTTCGATTTGCAAAATATGTCCAATCCAACTGATACAGATACTCATCAAGTGGATCATTCCACCCAGCGTGAACCATGAAGAGACCGTCTTGCTCGAATCGAAAAGGGGATTCCTTTAACCATTCCAGATTCGTCGCTGATATTTGCGATCGCTGATAATCAAGGCAGAGATTCGCCGAATTTGACCGTGGACAAGGGCGCCCGCTTGTCAGATAGAAATCGTGGTTTCCCATCAGATTTGGGATACCGCGTTCCCGCAACAAATCGATGCATTCATTGACCATGCAGTAATACCCTGCAACATCCCCCAAAGAATAGAACTCGCTGCAGCCGAGCGAGTCCGCATCGCGAAGGACCGCCGAAAGAGCGCTGTAATTTCCGTGAATGTCAGACAAGATGGCAATCATACGTTACGAGTTCATCGATATAACGGACGGCATGGCCAGATCGAACGTCACTCATCAACGAGCGTCGATTATGAAGAAAATATTCGACGCATAACTCGACGTCGTTAATGCCAAATGCACGGCGAATCGAATGTGAGGATGAAAAACGTGGGTTGATCTCCAACAACAGATATTCCCCATCATGCTTTCGAAACTGCATGTTGGTCGGCCCAATCGGATGAAACCGTTCGACCAATTCATGAACACACTTCTCAAGTGCCGGTTCGTCCACTGTTGTCGCTTTACATGTTGCACCATCCGGGCCAAGGTGCCGGCGAAGTGCCAATACGTGCGAGCATGTCCCATCGCCGTATCCAAATAACCCGACGGTAAATTCCGAATCGGCGCTACCTACGAATTGCTGTAGCAGGAAATCATCAGTTGCCTTATCGCACCAATACTCGAAATCCTTTCGGCTTGTAATCAATTGGATTCCCTTCGACGCGTATGAGCGCCTTGGCTTCAAAAGAAACGGAAGGCCCAATCGCTCGACGAGCATGTCATAATCGGCGTCGAGACTAGATTTGATGTAGGGCAATTCGGCATCCCGAAGTCGGCAATATGTCATCCATTTATCAGCAGCAGTTTGAATCAGCGAAATGTCGTTTAAAGCGATCGTTGTCCCTATGCTCTTGCGGAGATCCGCATCGTTTGCAAAGCGTTGCACGTCTTGCTCGATGCCCGGGAGAACCAAATCGATGGAATGCCGTTGAACGATCTCGGATAAGAACTCGGGATACTTGGGAGATGATGTGAGTACAGCCTGTTCAAATTCATCGCACCAATGGCGCCCGACTGCATCGTCGTAAATGTCAGTGCCGATCACTTTCAGTGGCATGGAGCAATCTCGGCACGACCGCACAATTCCGTAGCCGATTATGGCGCCAACTCCCGTTACGAGAACGCGAATCATAGATGCTCCAGTATTCCACAATGGCGAAAGGCGGTTTCCATCGACCACTTGAAATTCACACAGTGCAAAATTCGCCCCTGCCAATATCAGCATGGGAGAGTTCAGTCAGCGTGATACGAGTTACGACGTTGTCGAGTCAACGATAGCCTCGACGAGAATCGCATTGCACAATTCCGGATATTCCAAACCAATTTGACAAAATGCATTCAGTACACGTCGATCGAGTTCCAGCGATCCCAATTGGCGCGTTGTCAGGGGCTTCAGAAAGATTCCTTTTTTCGCCCTCACACTCAGGCCGGAAGACTGCACGGCATCAACAAGAGATTGAAGATCGAAATAGCGCTTATGTCCCAGCCGATGGTCGTGTTCGCTGAGCGCATGCAGATCGTCCAGAAACCCTGACTCCAACCCGACCCGCCGGTGAAGCGATTCCGCATTGGGAACAGCGATGAGCATACAGCCATTCGGTTTCAAGTATTCACGATACTTCTTCAAAACGGCCTGGGGATCTTCGACATGCTCCAGCACAAACCCCATTTCCATAATGTCGAATTGATGATCTGTCTGAAAATCTTCGAACATTGTGTGCACGAGATTCACAGCAGGAGGAACCACAGCCGATTCTCGAAATTGATGCAAAATATCTGCGGATCCTTCGAGGATGACATAGGTTTCCATTCGGTCCGCTAATGCTGAAATAATGCGTTTCGGGACAGTCTGAAATCCTATTCCAAAACTGAGAACCGAAACTGGGTCGCTGCCCTGACAACGATTAAGAACCTGTTCGACGTAACAATCCAACATCAACTGGTTCTCATCGTGAAAATCAAATGACTCGGCATACGAGCTCTTAAAACTGTCGAGTGCATACGTTTTCATGAAAAACCAAACTTTCTAGGCGGAACGTCGAGTGGAGTATCGAAACTGCCACTCGTCACATTGAGCCGTTCCGAGTTCGTCGGTATTCTCAGATGATTTGCGCAGCTTAAGGGCTACTTCGTCGACATTGGTCGACACGATCTGCTTGACGATGAATGGGGGGCGCGGCTTGACTTCCATGTAAATCTTGGAAAGGTACAGCCCGATCATCCCAATGAATGCGATAATCACCCCAGCCAGGAACCAGATGGAAATCATGATTGACGACCATCCTGCCAAGGTATTTTGCGGCGCCATTAACCGCCGTATCACCATGATGAGCCCGATTATTCCCGACAGAGCCGTCATCGTCATTCCACATGCGAATATCATTTGCAGCGGGTAGGCGCTAAACGATGTGATCGCATTGGAAAACAGAGCAAGTTTTGCGCGAAGTGAATAGTTGGACGCTGTCTTCCGCGGTAGCTTTTCGACAACGAGTGCACGATGGTCGTATCCGATCCAGCGAAATGTGCCGCCAAGGAATAATGCCCGATCGCTCAATTTCAGCAAGGCGTCGACGTAGTCACGACGCATCAACCGAACAGTACAGGCATGATGGTCGATCGAAACTTCTGAGAGAAAATCAAAAGATTTGTAAAACAGTGATGAAAGGATTCGTTTCGCCCAGCGGTCGTGCCGAACATATTGCTTACCGAAAACAACATCAGCACCGGTGGCATCTAATTCATCCGCGAATCGAACGAGCCATTCGGGTTGCTCTTCGAGATCGATATCGATCAGAAAAACCTGCTCGCCCCGAGTTTGGCCGAGTCCCGCCATAATCGCCTGGTGGTGGCCGAAATTTCGCGACAATTCGACCAGCTTCACACGTGGATCGGCGGACACAATGCGCCGGACAATGACTGCTGAGTCATCCGGCGACCCGTCGTCGACAAGGACCAATTCCCAGGATCCAAACCGTTCATCAGCACAACGACCTATGCGGCTGTAGAACTCTTCGATATACGATGCCGAATTGTACAACGTCGCTACGATGGACAATTCGACCGATGTCGTTTTGTTGCCGTCATCCATGACAGATATTTCTACTGTATGCGTCACGCGCGGCCCAAATCGTCAGGCGGCTTTCCGCGATTGCATTTCTCCTTGTTCGGACGTAATTGTGACCGCACGATTCCGTAAAAACTTCGTCAACTCTTGCACGACACGAAGCTGGTCTTCGTATTTGATCTCGTAGAAAAACGGTAATCGAAGCAGACACTGGCTGACACGATCGGTAACTGGTAGCGTACCGTTGGAATGTGCGACTCGCTGACCCATTGGTGACGAGTGTAACGGTACAAAGTGGAAAACTGATTGAATCCCTTGCTGCCGCAAATGATCCATCAGTTCGTCCCTGGTATTCTGATCGGGCAACAATACGTAAAACATGTGGTTGTTCGTACCACAATGCTTAGGCACAAAGGGCAATCTTAATAGTCGATCCGATTCCAGTGGCCCCAACAACACGCGATAGATCTCATCGATTTCATGGCGTCGTCTCGCAATAACATCAAACATTTCCAATTGGCCATACAGAAATGCACACGCGATTTCGCTTGGCACAAATGATGACCCTACATCGACCCACGTGTACTTATCCACCTGCCCACGGAAGAACTGCTTGCGATTGGTCCCTTTGTCCCGAATGATTTCGGCTCGCTCGATCAACTCGGGAGAATTCAGGCATAGTGCGCCGCCTTCGCCACATATGTAGTTCTTTGTTTCGTGAAAGCTGAAACAGCCCAGGTCTCCCAATGATCCAGCGGCGTTACCCTTGTAGAAGGCATTCACGGCCTGGGCAGCGTCTTCGATCACCAGCAAGTTGTGGGAGAGAGCAATTTCATTGATGCGGTCCATCTCGCAACAGACACCCGCATAGTGCACTGGGCATATGGCTCGAGTACGTGGCCCGATCGCAGCTTCGATTTGCGATTCATCGAGATGCAACGTATCGGCACGGACATCAACGAACACCGGTTTCGCACCGACACGGACAAATGCATTGGCCGTCGACACGAAAGTAAAAGACGGCATGATGATTTCGTCGCCCGGTTGCAGATCACATAGCATCGCAGTCATTTCGAGCGCAGCCGTGCAGGACGGTGTCATGAGAACACGTGACGCCCCAGTTAGTTCCTGCAGCAATTCACTGCATTGCTCGGTAAAACGACCGTCTCCCCCGATGTTGCCATACGTAACCGCTTGCGCGATGTAGTACAGTTCTTTGCCAGCGATAAACGGTTTGTTGAAAAGAATCTGTCCCATCAATTTGGCGACCTCAACGAGATTCCTAGTTCACCCTAACGCCAATCGTGCGAACCGGTAGCGGTGCCCACCGGCATCAAAATGCGGGGAATTCTGGGCGAAATACAACTCTGGTGCAATACCAACCTGAACCCGAATTGGCCACAATCCCTTTCCTAACAAGTATTTTCGGTCCCTGGCGACCTGAATCCCCTCAACGATGAGCATTATTGGTCACTCGTGCGAATTGCTTCGCACAAATATGGGGAACGGAGTTCAGCCCCGTCGCAGCGCCGGAATGGCCAGCTTGTTGGATCTCGTATAAGTAACGATGGCCACCCATGCGCCAGAAACTGCGATTGACTGGCCTAAGATCCTGGAGGCTCTGAGCCAGAACGCCTGCGTTCGCACAAATGGAGCGGCGCGTCCGAATTCATGAACTACAGACTTCCACACAACTTACGTCTTGCGGAGACTGTTGATGTCCGTTATGCTTCGCCGCGATTTTTCGGGCGATCCGTTGGCGGATTGCAATCGGCCTGCAAATCCTCAGTTATTGGTAAATGTCTGCCGATGCAGATCTCCCCTAATAGTCAGTTGGAATCCCTGTCGAGAGACAGATGTGTGCCGGCCGTGGATTTCGCGACATTTCAAGATCTCTACCTCGAAATCTTTGAAATTGTCTACAGGCATTGGACACCCGCCATGCAAGACCGCCTTGCCTGCCATTGCCGGGCCTGGGGGCCTGACGTCTTTCGATTCGATGAGTACCTGAAAAAATCAGTCACTCGTTTTTATCTCGCCTACCAAAACCTGGCTGCAGACGAAAGAGCGAAGTCGGTATGCGACGTTGGCGGATTTTGGGGCGTTTTTCCACTCACGCTTCAGAGACTGGGATACGACGTCACCATGACCGAAGCCCTGGAATACTACGACGATGTATTCACTGGGCTATTTCACACCATTCAAGATCATGGCGTCACCATTGCAGACTGCGATTTGTTTCGGCCCGACTCCCACCCACATTCGAAATTCGATTTCGTAAGTGTTATGGCGGTTCTCGAGCATTATCCACACTCTCTAAAGCCTTTCATGCGAAACGTCGTCGCCTTGTTGAATCCAACTGGGAGTCTTTACTTGGAAGTCCCGAACATCGCATTCCTGCCGAAGCGCCTTAGCATGATTCTCGGCAAAAGCCCACTGGCGCCGATTAGGGACATTTACGAATCCGAAACACCCTATATTGGGCATCACCACGAATTTACGATGCGTGAACTGGAAGACTTGGCGGAACTATCCGACCTCACCGTCAAAAACCGGCATTACATTAACTATACTCATCCGATGAATGATTTCGGCAGTTTGATCGCACATCCGCTGAAATCATTGGCCTATACGTTCGCGCCAGCGACTCGAGAACTGATTTCCATCCTCTGTTCCGGCCGCGCCGCATAGGCCGTGGTCACTGGGTTTTCGTCTTGGCATTGTCATCGCCGGACCAGAACAACTGTTGATCTGCGACCCCATTGGCTGTCTCCGCTATTGCATCGAGACGCTGCGCGATCGATTGAGAACTCTCAGCGCTTCTTGAAGCCGGTTCACCTTCACGATTAAGAGTCCGGCCCTGAGATCAGAAGTTGTAATAAATGAACTTCGTCGGTTCCGATCGCATCTGATAAGCCACGAACGCGGCGGCGAAGATGCCGGCGAAAACAGCAAACTCGAGCGCGTACTGAAAATATCGCTTCATTGACGCGTCCCTTCTGACATCTGTTCCGTGGCTAGTCGTAGGAACGGCCCACTCGGCCGCTTGGAATCGATCTTCAGGCGGTAATTCGGTACTCCGGCCAACGGCCCGTTAGCGTCGCCGTACAAACGGAAGATCAACAATTTGTGAATGCTCTCGCGATAGGCAATCACCGGGTGGATAAAGTCGTCCATACAGCGCGACGTCCAGGGTAGCAATGCGCTGAGGTCGTGATACTCGATTTCAAGATCCGAGGTGGCTTGCCGAATCGCAATTTGATAGCTCTCAAGAAACTCCGGAGGATAAATATGTGGAGCTTCTTCGTGTGACGGGGTCGGCGTTTCGTACAGCACCAACCGAATGCCTTTTGCACCCAACGACGATTTCAGTTGTCGCAAGCTGTAATAGATATCGCCACCTGGTCGGAGCGATTCGAGAATACCGCGATCGCGCCATTCGAACTGCGCATCGTTTCCGTTTTGCGACTCGACGATAGTCGGAGTGCTCTGTCTCAGACGCAATTCCTCATCGAACCGAGACAAAAATCGATCCTGTTCACGGAGATCGAGCGGTGTCACCTCGACGGCTTGGGATGCAAAACAGGTCGCCAATTTATGGTAGAAACCATGCAGTTGACAGAAGCGCCGGCTACGGTAATTAAACGCCAACTGCACCACATCGATCAATCCGAGGTCGACCGGCTTCATCCCCCCCTGCCGGTATTGTGGAAAGTCGAATCCCCATGCGTTGAGCGTTTCGAGTCCTTGTTTGGGAAATGCACAGTCGTTCTTCAGAGGTCCGCAATTCAGAGGCGAAATCCCCAAAATGATCGTATCGATGTTCGGCCAATCCCGAATGGCAGCAGCCGTCCTTAGTCCGTTTATCAACGAGTTACCGCCGATTCCCAATGTGCCCGATTTGTATGCCGTTCCATCTTTTTGAAACGAGTAGCATCCTTGTTGCATGGTGAAAGATGATCCGACCACGACAACCTTTTGTTCGTCACCATACAAAACTTCCTGCATCAACAGGTTGGAACGAAAGTCATCTTCGGTGTTGGAAACTCCGGTCGTCGATCGCTGAACGGGCAAAGTCGTGTAGACCGCCTGATCCAAATCGGTTGCATAGAATCCACACATTCCTGCGACAACAATGGGATACGTCAGACACAGATAGTAAAAAGCCCGAAATCGAAGCGTGTATGGATAATCGCGAATCGACGCCGGAACGCTCATCATACGGGCCGCGATTTGATGAGAATTTGGACAGATCGCCAGCGCAGCTGCCAACACAATCCACGCGACCCCGCTGCTCCAGGCGAGGCCCTGAAAATTCAGAAACCCCAAATAGATATTCGTTGTGGTAACAACGTCCTCAGCCCGAAACGGCACCCACAATAGCGACACCAACACAAACGTCTTGAGGTAACCCAATACCCCCAATCGCAATCGTGGAAATCGTTCGCGACAAAGATGCTCGCTCGCCAACAGAAGTCCGTGACCGGCCCCCCATAAAACGAAGGCCCAGCCGGCCCCGTGCCATAAGCCACCCAACAACATGGTCAGAAGCAGGTTTCGATATCGCTTGAGGTTTCCGCCTCGATTTCCACCGAGTGGAATATAGAGGTAGTCTCGCAAGAATTGAGAAAGCGTAATATGCCAACGCCGCCAAAAATCGACGATCGATCGGGCCTTATAAGGACTGTTGAAATTGACCGGCAGTTCAATGCCGAACAGCTTGCCCAAGCCGATTGCCATATCGGAGTAGCCGGAAAAATCAAAATACAACTGAAACGTATAGCTAAGGGTCGCCACAAACGAGGATTGAAAATCGAATCCCGTCCCCGACTCGAACAAAGGATCTGCGATTTCAGCCAGGCTATCCGCGATGAAGAACTTCTTGACAAACCCGATGCCAAAGTAAATCAGGCCGCCGAAAAACATCGGGGGCCGATCAACGGTCCGTCCAATCTGCGGAATAATGTCGCGGTGATGGACAATCGGACCAGCAATCAACTGCGGGAAGAAGACCGCAAAGAATGAATACTTGCCGAATTCGCGTTCAACTTCGCCATGCTTGTAGACATCGACGAGGTAGGCAATCTGCTGAAAGGTATAAAAGGAGATGCCGAGCGGCAAAACACCTGGCAAGAGTTCCGTCAGCGGCTCTGTTTTCAATCCGGCGATCTGAAAAAAGAAAACGCTGTACTTGAAGAACACCAGCGGAAGCAGATTGGCCACAACACCGGCGATCAGCAGAGACTTTTTCGGGCGCCGGCTTAATCGCCTGCCGAATGCAAAATTGACAAGCACCGACGCCAGAATCATCGGCAGAAAACGGATATCCCAAGCCGCGTAGAACACGAGGGACGCAATGACTAGCAAACGGACGCGGTCGGAAACCGACCTCGCTCGCTCGTGGAAGAACAGCACGATTGGCAGAAACAGGAAGACGAACTCGAATTGAGTGAAAAGCAACCGCCCGCTCCGCTAGAGTCTTCTGCCTCGATCAGCTAAGTCCGAAATCGGCGGGCGGTATCGTACGGAGTTCGTCGGAACAGTCAAGATCTCAATCAAATGCTTCCGGATCGAATCCTTCATCGTCCCACTCGGCTTGATTGCCGGGGTCTGGCGTGTCGCCGCTGGGAGCGAACGGCTGAAATTCCGGATCAATAGCTTCGCTCGCGACGTTCGGCGTCTCGGCATCGAAAAGTGCCGCTTGACGAGCGGAATCATCGGTTACTGAACGGCCGTTTCCCCCAGCTGCTTGGAATGGATCGGAGTTATCGTCGGGGAACAAATCAGCTTCACTGAAGAAGTCTTCGTCGATCGCCGTGACCTCATTCGTGGCGCTGGTTTGCAGAATCGGCTCGGTCGATTCGAGAAATGGGTCGAAGTCGCTCGTCTCGACTCCACCTTCCGACGTGTCCATCGGCAACTCGTCAAGCGGTTCTGCTGCAGGTGCCGGGCTCGGCGGAACTTCTTCGACTCCGTTTTGCGGCAAACCTGACGTACCGGACGGCGTTGACATCGGCCCAACCGTACCGGAGAACCCAGGAATCACGAATTCCTCCGGTACTGTTTCGAGCCAATCGGCATCCATCGCGTGACTGCGAGCCCAGGCTTTTTCGCAAGCATCAGCATAGGCTTTGGGTGTCCATGCCCCTTCTGCCAGATGAACGTTGTTGTAATCAAACAAAGTTCCCTTGGCGAGGTGCAGGTACGCAATTGCCTGGTTGTATTGCACAACGCTGGTGTAGTACGCCACCTTGGCAGCAGCCAAACTTGCTTGGGCTCGCAACAAATCGTCGAGTGTTTTTGTGCCTTCGCGCACTTCCGCTTCAAACAGTTCCGCACGCCGATTCGCGGCTAATGCTCGATTGAAGTGCGATTGAGCCGTCACGTAGTTTCGAGCCATCGCTTGGAAGGCATCAGCCAACTCATGAGAAACTTCCATCTCCTGGACACCGAGCACGCCGCGGGCTTTCGCCAACCGCAGTTCGACATTTGTCACCTGCGCGTGAGCCTGCCGGAATCCGAATGGCATCGTCATTTCGAAGCCCAATCCCCATCCGGTTTGATCGCCCTGCGTTAATGCGCCATAGCCAGTTCGGAAATTGCCCCGATTATCTTGCGAAGAAAGCAACCGGTCCCCTAACCCGTTGACTCGGTATTCCGAAACGAAGTCGAGCCGTGGTCGCGTCAGACTATTGGCGGCTTTGAGCTGCAACTCCAAACTTTTAACGTTCCATTTCTGCTGCCGAAGTTCAATTCGCCTGGCGAGGCATTCCGTCAGGCAGATTTCCCAATCAGGAATCAATTGTGCGGTCACCGGCTCGTCGGAGGGCCGCAATATAAATCCATCGTTGACCGGCAACCCCAATAATCGACGCAACTCGGCTTCATCAGCAAAAATGTCTGCCAATGCCCCTTCTTTTTGTGCGCGAGTTTCAAACAAGAAGTCTCTCGCTTGGGCTTCGTCGGCCGGCTGGAATCCCTCACGTCCCCCCACGTCGAGAATGAACTTCGCTTCACGCCACGACTGCAGTGCACTGCTATACTGCGTCACGGCGGTATCGAAGATTCGATAACTCAGGTAAAGGCTCCAGTACGCGTCCTCAACATCCTTCAGCAAGTTTCGTACGTTTCGCTGAAAGTCGGCAACCGACAGGTCGTTGTTGATGCGCGCGATCACAACACCTTGATTGACACCCGTAATACCGCGAAAGCCCTGTGCAATTGGCCCGGCGATTCGGGTGAACTCTGTTCCTGCACCGGCAAGAACGGGATGTCGATACGACGCACTCAATAGTCCCGTATAGGCCGACTTGAATGCCTGCCCGGGAGGTGACGTGTTGATACCCAGATAATTCCAGTTATGGTTCACTCCGAAAACACCGCCGCTGGCAAACTGCTTTTGCAGGCCGCTGCGAAATTGACCGGTTTCCGTCACCAAGGTGGCTAACGCCCCAACGCCGCCGCCGGTAAACGAGTTGTTCTGGGCCCGCTCGTCACGCCCCCAGAGCATACTGGCAGTCAATTGAGCATCGAACGCCGCAAGTGCCGCTTCGATTCCGATACCGCCAAACAACACACCCGATTCTTGAATCGCAGGATCATAGATCGTCGATGTGCCGTTGGGATTCGTCAACACAGGCGAACTAAACCCTAAACCGGCAAACTGATTGCCACGCGGAATTCGCCGACGCACGATGCTGTTTTCGGCCAGCGCGTGATGGATCGCTTCCATCAGCGTGATATCGCGGATCTCATCTTTCGACCGATCGAGAATCGTTCGCGGATGATCGGTATACAAGACTTGGTCGGGACTAGGGCAGTTGTAGTTGGGATAGTCAATCGATTGAGCCGTGTCTTTATAGTATTCAAGCTCTGCATCGCCGATGTAGTGCAACTCTCGCCGATTCGGCCCCAGGCAACCCGACGAGAGCATGCTCACAATCAAGAGATAGCTCAGTAGTCGTTGACATCGAATTCCCATCGGTAGTCCTTACTGATGCAGCTCTGGTCGATCGTCGCGGCGCGTACGATTCGCGCAGACGAAGATTGAAGTCGATCTGAAGACGGTTGCGGTCGTTTGTTCGCTTACGCGTAACTTTGCGGGTCCGTATTCGCGCAACCGTCCATATGCTAAGAGTCGGCAGAACCGATGCAGTGAGTATCGGCGAAAGAACCGTTACTCTTTGTCGTGTTTGGCGTCTCGATTCGGTCCAAACTCGACATATGGCATTCCAAGCATTCTTTTTACCAGGATTACCTCGCCAGCGTCATTGCCCTCAATTGCATGACCAATAAACTGCAGCACATAACCGATGACAAATGCTCCGATCGCCCATTCCCAACGACCTTGGACCAGGAAAACCACCGACACGACAAAGGTCACGGGAACTCCCACCAGGTGAAATAGCTGATTGGCCCGGTTCTGGTGCCGCTCGATGTAGTTGGTGGCGAATCGTTTGAGCATTCTTCCAATGGTCAGTAGTGAAAGTCAGTTTAGTATAGGGGCCGGATTGGGGCACGTGATCGGGCACTTGTGTCCATCGATTTTGAGCTGCCAAGCAGACCGCGGTGACAAATTCTCGCACACGGTCTGTGCGAAACCGTCTCGAATCACCACGTCACACATTCATCTGGCGAATTAACGGTATTTACACAGCAGGCAATCGACATCCCTGCTGAAATCGTATCGCCCTAGCCCGGAAGTAGCAAATCAAGACGAGCCCCGGGCTTCCGCTCATCCCATTGCTTGAAAACGGGAAATCGTTCTGATACCGTCGCGCAACTTGCTTTGAGGTCGGATCGCGTGATTGACGGCGATGCCCGCCCCATTCGAATCGCCAGAATTGATTTGAGGATCCCATGTACAAAGTCACATTAATACCGGGAGATGGTGTCGGCCCGGAAATCGCTGAAGCCACTCGCAAGTGCATCGATGCGACAGGAGTCAAAATCGACTGGGACGTTCAGGAATGCGGCATCGAGGTAATCGAAGCTGAGGGGAAAGTCCCGGAACGGGTGATGGAATCGATCAAAGCCAATCAAGTGGCGCTGAAGGCCCCCATTACCACACCCATCGGAAAAGGATTTCGTAGCGTCAACGTGTTCTTGCGCCAAGAATTGGAATTGTACGCATGCGTCCGCCCCTGCAAGAGTTACCGGGGCGTCCGCACCTATTTCGAAGATTCGAATGTCGACTTAGTTCTCGTGCGTGAGAATACCGAAGACCTTTACGCCGGCGTTGAGTTTCAGGCCGGCACAGATCAGGCCGCTCAAGTCATTTCCTCCATCAACGAAGCCGCCACCGGCAAGAAGATCAATACCGCCCCCACAACGACAGGCGTCAGCATTAAGCCGATCTCCGTCGAGGGCACACGCCGGATTACTGACTTTGCATTTGACTACGCGATCCAAAACCAACGCCGCTCCGTCACTTCGGTCTGCAAAGCCAACATCATGAAGTTTACCGATGGGCTTTGGTATGAGGTCACTCGCGCCGTGGCTTTAGCATACGGTGCAAAGTTCGAGTGGGCCGATCTGGCGGATGGAGTCGAACCCGATTCAGAATTGCACGGAAAGGTCACCTCGACGGATGGCAAAATCGAATACTTGGAACGGCTGATCGATAACATGTGCATGCAACTCGTGCAAAAGCCGGAACTATACGATGTTATCGTTACCCAAAACCTCTATGGAGATATTCTCAGTGATTTGTGCGCCGGTCTCGTCGGGGGATTGGGAGTTGCACCGGGCTCTAATATCGGCACGCGGGCCGCTGTTTTCGAAGCAACGCATGGCAGCGCACCGAAATATAAGGGGCAGAATAAAGTCAATCCGACCGCATTAATTCTGTCTGGGAAAATGCTGCTCGATCATTTAGGGGAACATGAGGCGGCTTCGAATCTCGATCGGGCTGTCGCCGAGGTGATCGCCGAAGGCCAAGACGTGACCTACGACATGAAACCGAATCGCGACGATCCAACAGCGGTCGGAACACAAGAGATGGCAGAGGCGATCTGCCGCAAAATGCAATAAATCTGCCACGCAACAGACCGATCCGATTTCGGATTCGGGAGCAATTGAAACAGTGGACGAAAAGACATTCGACGACCTCGTTTCGGGGCGCAAGTCGGGCGTCGTTGCTGCCGGAACCCGGCTCTGTTTCTTGGGACTTTCTTGGCTATATCGAATCGGTGTCGCTGCCCGCAATACGGCTTTCGACATCGGCCTCAAGCAAATCCTGCGAGCCGATGTGCCCGTAATCAGTGTCGGCAACATCACAACGGGCGGCACGGGCAAAACGCCGGTTGTCGCTTGGCTCGCGAATTGGATTGCCGATCAAGACATCCGAGTTGGCATTTTGAGTCGTGGCTACAAGGCTGTTGACGGTTCATTCAACGACGAGAAGATGGTCCTCGATGCCCTTTGCCCAGGGATTCCTCATCTGCAATCGCCAAATCGCGTCGCGGCTGCCAAGCGCGCGGTGCAGGAACATCAATGCCAGCTATTGATTCTTGACGACGGTTTTCAACATCGTCGGCTATCTCGATCGCTCGATATCGTGTTGATCGATTGCATGAATCCCTTTGGCTACGAGCGACTGTTGCCTCGAGGAAAACTTCGCGAACCGATTTCATCTGTTCGCCGCGCGGACTTGGTCATACTGACTCGCGCAGACCAGATTTCCCCCGCAGATCGAGAAAACCTTCAGCAGCGTCTGATTCGCGGCGGCTACCGCGGAGACTGCGTCGCCGTCGCCTTTCAACCACAACGACTCATCAATGTTGCCGGCGAATCAACGGACCTCGATACGATTCGTCACCGTAAGGCGCTCGCCTTTTGCGGGATTGGCAATCCACATTCGTTCGAAGCGCTGCTGAAGTCCATGAGTGTAAAATTTACAGAGTTTCGGGTCTTTCCCGACCACCACCACTACGAATCAGCCGATTTCGAGACTCTCGACCAAGAGGTTTCTCGCAGTGATGCAGAGCTTATTGTTACGACTCAGAAAGATTTAGTGAAAATCAATCAGAAAACGATCGGCTCGCGCCCCCTTTGGGCCGTTCAAATCGGAGCCAAAATCCTCACGCACCGCGAAGAACTCGAACGTACACTGCAAAACGTCCTGCCGGCGAGCCTTTGACGCGATCAGTACAGCCGCAGGCCGCATGAACGGCAGTTTTCGCCGGTTCTGGAACCAGTTACGGTACGATCAAAAAACAGGTCAAGAATATTTGCCTAACGGGCTTGACCCGATTTCCCCGCCGACTATACTGCCCGCCTCTCACTTCACTCAGCTTCTTCAAGTAACGATCTCACCTTCGAAAGAACGCCGCAGTTCTGTGGCGTGACACAACTTCTCAATTCCAGGTTTTGACAATTGACACACCGTTGCCATTCAGCCGGTCGCTTTGCGCGCCGACTGCAATGGGGGAGACCTGCGGTACCAGTCAAACCAGACACGCGTTAGAAAGGAAAGGGAGAATGAAGAGTATGCGGTTCCTGAAAATGGCGGCGATTACCCTTGCCAGTTTGGGTTTGGTCGTACCTCGAGGTACGGTTATGGCTGCCGGACAAGACGCTATTCCCACTAAGCAAACAGCTGACGTTAAGCAGACCACGGTCGACGTCGAACTCGGAGCCGACGGCCTACTCGTTGGGCACGTTGTCGACGAAAACGGGGCACCTGTTGAAGGCGCCATCGTTTCAATTCGACACGGCCGTAACGAAGTTGCGAACACCCAAACAGACAAGAACGGCGTTTTTCATGCCACTAGTCTTCGCGGTGGAGTTCACCAGATTGTTGCCGGAAATGGCAGTGGACTGTATCGCTTTTGGACGAATGATGCGGCTCCCCCGAAATCACAGGATCAGGCAGTTGTGGTGTCCGGTAGCGAAGTTGTTCGCGGACAATGCAACTGTGGCGGCCTCGATGTCATTACGCTGACGACATTGGGTGCAAGTATTGCTGCTGCCGTTTTGGCCGGCATTACGCTCGACAAAGTCAACGACGTGGAAGACCAAGTCGATCAATTGCAACCGGCAAGCCCGTAATTGGAATCGGCGCGTCGTACGATTTCGTGCGATAGCACCGATCGGGAACCGACTCGACTTATCGTCTCCCATTCGCCCTCTCAGGTCGCTGAGTTTATTCAGCCAGCTTTCCGGTTCGGCAGAAACCGGAAACGGCGACCTGCGAGGGCGATTTTGCGCGCAGACGACCGCAGATTCCTGACTACTCGGACAATTCTTGTCCAAATGACAGCCGCATTTGACGATCCTTCGTCTCATGCAATTCTTTAAACAACAGGCTCGGCTGGATATCGTCGTTGTCCTGGTATTTGTCACTGCGATATTCCGTGATATCGCCGGACAACGAGTGATAAAAAATCTGGCAAATGGGAATGCCTGGATAAATCCGCACCGGTTGAACGGCGAACATTTCCAGTGTCCAGTAGCCACAAAAACCGACGTCGCCGAACCCGGCCGTCACGTGCACAAAAAGTCCCAGCCGCCCAATGGAAGAACGTCCTTCGAGCATCGGAACCAAATTATGCGTTTCGGTTCGCTCCACTGTTCGACCGAGATAAAGCTGATGCGGATTGAGAACGAATCCCTCTTCGGGAATCGTATAGCGACGAAATCGATTCGGTCGCCGCATGTCGAGGACGATTTCTTCGTAAACCAGCAATTCGTTGTGTAAGCGAAGATTGTAGCTGTTCGGATTAAGCAACTCGTCGTCGAAAGGCGAGATGACGATGTTCTTACCGATTTGGGCTTTGATTTCGTTGCCAGTGAGAATCATGAATATCCGCCGTTTCACAATCCATTTGCTCAGGCCGACTCTCGACCCATAATCGGTTCGAATGCCGTGTTTGAGGCCTCGAGAGGAGCATTCCTAAAAAAGCCCGAACCTCGCACGGTCCCGGATCTCGCGTCGAGAATTCCGACCCGATGACTCAGCCCCCATGAGACACTACATCAAGGTAAAGAGAACGCTGGACCGTTGCAATGTTCGAAGATGGCGAACCGCCAGGATCTTGAGATTCAATGACCTGTTACGATTCCAACGGTGGCAGTCCGATTCGATCGCAATTGGCCAACAGCGAGCAGTTTGCACAGTCCGGACGCCGTGCAATACAAATTCGCCGCCCGTGATGAATCAGCCGATGCGAGAAATTGATCCATTCCTTTCGGGGGACGACGATCATTAAGTCGCGCTCAATCTGTTCGGGATTCGTGCTGTCGGTCAGCCCCAACAGGCGGCTGATTCGCTTCACATGCGTATCCACAACCACCCCGCTGGCAATCCCATACGCCGTCCCCAGCACGACATTGGCAGTTTTGCGTCCGACACCGGGAAGTCGAACAAAGTCGTCCAAACAATCGGGCAACTCCCCGTCAAATTCTCGGACAAGAGTCTGCGCCATCTTACGCAGATTAGTCGCCTTCGAGCGAAAGAAGCCCAATGAGTGAATAATCTTCTCCACGTCTCGCTGGCGCGCCTTCGCCAAAGACTCTGCATCCGGATATTTCTGGAAAAGCCGTGGCGTGACCATGTTCACACGCTCGTCCGTGCATTGAGCTGAAAGGATTGTCGAAACCAACAGCTGAAACGGAGTTTGGTGGAACAATGCACATTCGGCGTCGGGATAAGTCTTCGCGAGGGCTCTCACGATTTTTCGGGTCTGTTTCTTTTTGGCAACATGCTCGTCAGTAGAATCCGACTTCACAGATTCAATCTCGGCTACTTGTAAGGAACTTTTCCGTGTCAAAATGGACAAGGGATCTCGACGAGCGCTACAATAAAACCCCAACAACACGCATCGATTTCGAACAATCCACGACGTGGACGCATCCATGTCGTGCGTCGAACTTCGTTTCGTGACTGCATCCTGTCGATTCGGCTCTGCATTGAACAGTCATCACAAGTACCGCCGAACCAGATTTGCGACCGAAGATGATCCAACAATATCCGTCTCATTATCTCGAAGGCCTGCAGCTTTTCAATGAACGCGAATTCTTCGCATGCCATGATGTCCTGGAAGAGTTGTGGACGGACGTTATTGGAGAAGAAAAAGAATTTTATCAAGGATTAATCCAGGCGGCAGTGGCTTTATTTCATTTTGAGAATACAAATCTTGGCGGGGCAGCTCGCATGTACCTTTCCGCCAAACGATATCTCAAGAAATACCATTCCCCATACATGGGAATTGACCTCAATCAATTTCTCAACGACTTGGATTGTTGTTTTGAAGAACTCCTTCAGGAGAAAGACGGCTATCCGGCTTCCGTCCGACTAATACCTGAAAGAATCCCGGTCATTGAACTACCGGAAGGAAACTGAGCACGATGAATGGGCGTTTCGATGCCGACTCTTCCCTTGCAGCGGAATCGGTCAATGTTCCGCTTTTTCCACTGCCTAACGTGGTGGGATTCCCGCATACCTTACTGCCGCTACACATCTTCGAAGAGCGCTACCGCCACATGACGGCCGATGCGCTAGCTGACCAACGGTCAATCGCCATCGCGCTTTTGCGTCCTGGTTGGCAAAAGACATACGAGTCAAAAACAGCTGCGATACACGACGTGGTCTGCGTGGGAAGGATCGTATCCGACGTCAAGCTCGACGACGGGACATACAACCTCATATTTCATGGGCATTATCGGGCGGCAGTCGAATCGGAACTCGAGGATCAGCGTCTCTACCGCACTGGAGTTTTACGCCCCATCGCTGACTATTACCCGACCGAACCGGACATTGATCGGGACCACCGCCGTTGGGAATTGCTCGCATCGATCCAACAACTTTATTCGGAAATGAACCTGGACTACGGTTTCAACCAGGCCGGCATCAAGAAAATGGAACTCGGCCCGTGCTGCGATGTGTTAGCCAGCGCCGTTCCGATCAGCCGCACTGTTGGCCAGCAATTGCTCGAAGAGGCGAATGTCGACTTGCGAAGCGATCAGTTATTGACAGCGATTCGGCAGTTAGTCCGAAATAAAAAACAGCAACATCAGGGTCAGGAGTACCCACCGAATTTCAGCGATAACTGACACGCGGCAACGACGCCGATCGACCGTTTTCAATCGGTTCTCGCACGTTCCGTGTCGCCACTCCCACAGCTCCGCCACAAGGCCGGCGGGCTGGTTGACCAAGTGTACCTGCACGCCTAGAATCAAACTCCTTCGGCACACCACAAGACAACGGGACAATTGTTTCGGCAGCGCACAGCGACTGTCGATGAGAGTGAATCGGCTGATGGAGTCAAACGAAATCGATACCGCGACTATTGAGCGGGCAGTCCGCGACATCCTGGTCGCCATCGGAGAGGACCCGAATCGCGGCAGTCTGATTGAAACCCCGGCACGAGTGGCCCGGATGTACGCCGAACTGTTTAGCGGATTGCATTCCGATCCTGGGCGCCACCTGCAAAAAGCCTTTGAAGAGTCGTACGACGAGTTAGTACTCGTCCGCGATATTACCTTCAATAGTATGTGCGAGCACCATTTGCTGCCGTTTACGGGCGTTGCACACGTCGGGTATCTGCCGAATGGCACAGTCACAGGCTTAAGCAAACTTGCCCGCGTCGTCGAAGAAATTTCGCGGCGACCCCAAGTGCAAGAACGTATGACCCAACAAATCGCCGATTTGATGGTATCGCAGCTCAATGCGAAAGGCGTCATCGTCGTACTGGAAGCGACTCATACTTGTATGACAATTCGTGGGATTCGCAAACCCGGCAGCCTCACGGTCACCAGTGCGGTTCGTGGGCTATTCAAAACCAATCAATCGAGCCGCACTGAAGCAATGGCGCTGATTCACGGCAAATGATTGCTCAGTTTGCATTACGGCTGTTGTGCGGCATTAGCTCGATGTGGGCAGTTATGCCCCGCAAGCAAGTCACATCGGGATTCTTTCGGATCCAAATGCTCGTGGCACTCGGACTGAGTGTGCTCGCCGCCCTCACGTCAAATACTCCCCCAATCGCTGAAGAGACTGTGACAAGCTCCAACAGCATTTCCTCGACCGCGCTCACCTGTGCTTTCATGGGGGTCCTGGCTTTTGTCGGCTCGGTTGTTTGGACGATCGACGCGAGAAAACCTGGTAATATCATCGTTCTGCTAATAACGGCCGTCTCGACGGTGACGCTGTTGAGGTACAGTTGGCCGACCAGCGATACCTCTCAAGATTGGCAACTTTTGCTGTATGCCTGCTCGGAACTATCGTCGGCATGGCTGATCGGAGCGGCCACCACCTCGATGTTGTTAGGGCACTGGTATTTGACCGCACCGACGATGTCGCTGGCACCGCTCACTCGCCTCACCCACCTGTTTGGGGTGACCTCGGTTTTGCGGCTTCTCGTTTCGGCAGTCGCCCTGATAGTCACATGGGATTCGCTGGGGAGTGGCACACATACAAGTTGGCTGATTTTGCGATGGCTCGCCGGAATTGCAGGCCCACTCGCCGCTTACGTGATGACAGTTCGAATACTGCGATATAAAAATACGCAAGCGGCGACCGGTGTTCTGTTTGTGGGCGTAATTCTCACTTTTATCGGCGAAACAACGGCCTCGTTGCTCTTTCTTGATCTAGGGCAGCCGCTATGATGAATAAAGAGGCATCGTAAGGAGAATGCCGTAGACCGTGGCGAGAACGGTCCGGTTGCCGCCTCGAAGTATCCGAGGGATGCGACGAATATCAACAGCGACTTGCTGTTGTCGACTTGCAAATGTGACCTTATGCATATTTCTTTGACTTGCCCGGCTTGCAGCACACCGATTCGGCAGGATGTTGCCGATGCAACAACTCCAATTGCCTGTCCCCGCTGCGATTGGTCGCGGTCCATCGAACCGGCGACCATCAAAGAGAATCAACCAACTTGCTGCCTCGTTTGTGGCACAAAAGATCTGTGGCGACAAAAAGATTTTCCACAGCACCTGGGCCTATTGGCGGTTGCGCTGGGCGCTATTCTCAGTACGATCGCATGGTGGTATTTGTACCCTGTTTTGGCGATCGGTATTTTAATGTTTTTCGCGTTAGGCGACTTTCTACTATACACGCTGATGGACGATGTCTTGGTTTGTTACCGCTGTCGCGCCAAACATCACAAGGCGCGACTCACCGATGATCTGCCTCGATTCGATCTGGAAGTCGCTGAACGGTACAGGCAAGAAGAAATTCGACTCAAGGCCACATCGAAGCCTCAACCTTAAGGCATGCCAAACAGCACGCACACCTTCCCATTTCTATGATGACATTGACTCGCGTCGATTCCCTTTGAATTCATGTCGGACGATCGAAACTTTGTGACCGCGGTCAAAACAATTCTGTTCTAGTTGATAATACGAATGTGGACGAGCACCGCCAAAGAATCATCGAAGACCTCGCGGAAAACATCAAAGGGGAGATCAAGTGCGACCCCCTTACGGTATCGCTGTATTCCAGCGATGCCAGCTTGTACCAAATCGCCCCGCTTGGCGTCGTATTTCCCAAGGATTCCGAAGACGTAGTCGCGCTGGCCAAGTATTCCGAGCAGGCCAATATCCCCCTGATCGCGCGCGGCGCCGGTTCCGGCCTGGCCGGTCAATGCTTGGGAGAGGGACTCATCGTCGATTTCTCACGGCACATGCGCAATATCGAATCGATCGGCGAAGAGACTGTGCGCGTGCAGCCCGGAATCGTGCGAGACGAACTCAATAACATACTCAAGGAATACGGCCGATATTTTCCACCAGACCCGGCAAACTCGAGCGTCACCACGGTTGGTAGCATGCTGGCCGTAGACGCAGCCGGTTCCCGATCGGTTCGCGTCGGCTCGACTCGCGACCACGTGGAAAGTATCGAGCTGGTCGTTGCCGGCGGACAGCAATTCGAGGTCGGTAACGAATCGCTGGAAATTTTCAAAGCTCCGCTTTCGACACAGGATCTCAACCAGCGTCTTTCGCAGTCACGCGCTGGCGGATCAATCGACTCGCCCGGCGCAATTAAGCGGACGATCGTCAGCAAACTCGCAAAGATATTGGCTGACAATGCGGAATTGATCGCCGATCGTCAACCGGCACTCTTACGAAACTGCTGCGGATATTACTTACGGGGCGGATTGAGCAAGTCTCATTTGAACCTTGCCCGCATGATGGTTGGCTCCGAAGGAACGCTGGCGTTATTCACGGCAGCAACTTTGCACACAGCCCCCTTGCCGGAACATCGAGGAATCGTACTACTTTTATTTCAGTCCCTGATGAAAGCCGTCGACGCGGTCCAGGAGATTGCCCCGCTGCAACCAAGCGCCTGCGACCTGTTGGATCGCCGCGTCTTGACACTCGGAAGAGAATCGGACAGCCGTTTTGCACGAATGATATCGCCACAGGCCGAGGCCGCACTCATTGTTGAGCAGGTTGGGTTTAGCAGCCGTCAAGCGGAAGAGCGAATTCAATCCATCGTCAGTCGGGTCAGGCAGATCGACTCGGAAACGATCGTGGCACTCGAAGCATACTCGTATGACGATGTGGAGTTCGTGTGGAGCCTGCCACAAAAGGTCGTTCCGTTACTGACTCGCCTTGCCGGAGTTTCGCGCCCCCAACCATTCGTTGAAGATATCGCTGTTCCACCAGGAACACTAAACGACTTTTTGCTCCGGGCACAGAAAGTCTTTCAGCAGCATGAAGTGACGGCCTCCCTTTACGCCCATGCGGCCGCGGGACAGTTACACATTCGACCGTTCTTACCGACCCCAGGCCCACAAGACGGGGCTCGCATCGAAGCAATTGCGCGCGATTTGTATCAGGTCGTGTTCTCAGTCGGCGGGACAATTAGCGGTGAACATGGCGATGGCCTGTCGCGAACGGCTTTTATCCGCTCTCAGTATGGTCCGCTGTATAAAGTCTTCCAGCAGATCAAAGACATCTTCGATCCGCACAATTTGATGAATCCCGGCAAGATTGTCAGTGATGACGCCCACATTACGATTCGCAATTTTCGACCCGAGTTGGCGGTGTCCCCTGATGTGGTCAATCTGCAGCTGCAATGGACCCCCAACGAAATGATGGACGCGGCGGCACTCTGCAATGGATGCGGAACGTGCCGCACAACCGACCACGAATTCCGAATGTGCCCCTTCTTCCGGATCGATCCCGATGAAGAAGCCAGTCCGCGGGCCAAGGCCAATGTGATGCGGAATTACGCTTGCGGTGAATTGCCAGAACAAGAGTTCGATTCCCCGCTCATGAAACGCTTGGCTGATTTGTGCTTCAACTGCAAACAATGCCAATTGGAATGCCCATCGAATGTGAACATTCCGCAGTTGATGATTGAAGCCAAGGCAGCCTACGTCGCAGCGAACGGACTCACCCCACAAGACTGGATTCTTTCGAGGGCTCATTCGTTCGGAGCGCTAGGCTGCACCGTAGCACCTGCGGCAAACTGGGCCATCAGTAATCCGCTCGCCCGATGGCTGATGGAACGACTGCTGGGGATTCACCGAATGCGAAAGCTGCCGTCTTTCGCGCGACGAACATTTCTCAGGTCGGCCAAACGCGAACTCCTAAATCGACCGGCAAGTCTCAAGAAGGATCGGTTGGTCGTCTATTTTGTGGACCATTACGCCAATTACCATGACCCGGAACTCGGCCGCGCGTTCGTCGAAGTCCTCCAACATAATGGTATCTCGGTGTACGTCCCGCCGGGGCAAACGGTTTCCGGTATGGCCATGGTTTCCGCCGGAGATCTCAACGCAGCCCGTAGAGTGGCCGAGCTCAATATTCGCGAACTTGTCGAATTAGCCCGCGAGGGGATCCCCATCGTTTGCACCGAACCCTCGGCGGCGCTGTGCCTAAAGCATGAGTACCCCTTTCTCAGCGATCACCCCGACGTCGAAGTCGTTTCGGCCCAAACAATTGAGGCCGGTGCCTACCTGGAACAACTCCACGACAACGGGGTCTTGAACACCAAATTCGCACCTGTCCAACTCGACGTCGGCTACCATACGCCTTGCCACCTTAAGGCATTGGGCACATCGACGCCCCTCAGCACATTATTGAATTTGATTCCCGAATTAACCGTCCATAGAATTGATAAAGGCTGCACTGGAATGGCCGGGACATTCGGTTTGACGCGGGAGAACTTCTCGACGTCGGTTCAAATCGGCTGGGACTTGATTTCCTCCATGCGAGAAGGGACTGTGAATATCGGCACAACTGAGTGCAGCAGTTGCAAAATGCAGATGGAGCAAGGCACAACGACTCCGACAATCCACCCCATCAAATTGATCGCTTTGGCCTATGGGCTCATGCCCGAAATCCGCCAAAGGCTGAATCCGTCGACGAAAAAACTATTGGTCACATGAAAGTTTCTGTCAAGCTTTTTGCTCGTGCCAGCGAACTTGCAGGCACGAATCAATTAGAGCTGCAAATTCCAGAGCGGTCGACGATCGCCGGTCTGCGGGCCGAGATGTTGCGATCCTGCCCCGAACTCTCCCCATTGATGGAAAGTTTGCATATTGCCGTCGGTTCCGAATACGCCAGCGACGATTGTTACATCGAACCCGATTCCGAAGTCGCCTGCTTTCCGCCAGTGAGCGGTGGTTAAAATCGCATGATTCAGCTAACTCAAGAACAAATCGATTACACAGCACTTACCGAATCGGTCCGCTCCAACCAAGTCGGGGCCGTGGCATTGTTTCTTGGAACAGTACGTGAGGTAACCCACGGACGCCAGACGGATTCGCTCGATTACCAGGCCTATCCGGAAATGGCACAAAAACAGTTGGAAAAAGTTGAAGCCGAAACCCGTGAACAATGGCCGGTCGAAAAGATGGGAATTGTTCATCGGCTTGGGCATCTCGATCTTGGTGAAATCAGCGTCGCTGTTGCCGTCAGTTGCCCGCACCGACACCAAGCGTTTGAAGCTGCCCGGTATGCGATCGACCGACTGAAAGAGGTCGTTCCGATCTGGAAGAAAGAGAATTGGAGCGATGGGACTACGGAATGGGTCCACCCCGGTTCTGCGGAGAGTTCTTCCGCTGTCCCGCCGGGATAGCAGACCGCATCCAATGAATTTGTTGAAAAAGAAAACGTGATTCCTAACCGAGTTTCTCACGAAATCGTTTCGAGTTCCTATGACGTCACAATTGATCGATAGCTTTGGACGGGTCCATACGAATTTGCGGATCAGCGTCACCGACCGCTGTAACATCCGCTGTTTTTATTGTATGCCCGAAACCGATGTGCAATTCATGGACCGGAAAGATCTCCTCTCTTTCGAGGAAATCGAACGATTTGTCAAAGTCGCCGTCGGCCTGGGAATTGAAAAGATACGGCTCACTGGGGGCGAGCCGCTGGTCCGCCAACAGCTCCATGAACTGATTCGCAAGCTCTCACACATTCCAGGCATCCGAGAGATCGGTCTGACCACGAACGGTTTGCTCCTTGGCGATCAGGCCGAAGACCTGTTTCAGGCCGGTTTGCGGCGCATCAACATCAGCCTGGATGCACTCACAGCCGAGAAGTTCAAGCAAATCACTCGCCGCGACGGATTCGACAAGGTCCTTCAAGGCATCGAGGCGGCACAGCAGGCGGGCTTCGATCCCATAAAAATCAATGCGGTGTCAATCAAGGGGCTCACGGAAGACGAAATCGTGCCTTTCGGCCAATTCGCGCGCAAGACCGGAATCGAAATTCGTTTTATCGAATTCATGCCGCTCGATGCCGACAATGCCTGGGAACGCGAAAAAGTTCTTTTTGCACAGGAGATTATCGACAAGCTGACTGCTGAAATCATGCCACTCGTACCCATCGAGAATCAGGACAGGCGGGCGCCGGCGACAGAGTTTGCGTTTTCCGATGGTGTCGGCCGGATTTCGTTTATCGCCTCGGTCAGCCAACCGTTCTGCTTAAGCTGCAATCGATTTCGCATTACCGCCGACGGAAAACTGCGCAACTGTTTATTCAGCCTGGAAGAAATCGACATCAAGTCGTTAATTCGAGACGGCGCGGACGACGCGGCCATCGCCGAGTCGATTCGCCGATCGATTTCCGAGAAAAAAGAAGGGCACGAAATCAACACTGCGCGGTTTATCCAACCCAGTCGGCCCATGTATTCCATCGGGGGCTGACAATCTTCCCGTGGCGGTCCCCTTTTGGTTTCACATCGCGGATTCGTTCGTTGCGGCCTCGAGCGATTTACTTTTTCTTGTGGGCGTTTCTGGCTCGTGGGAGTCAGCTATCTTAGAACAAGACGCGATTGTCGCGGCCGCATGTCAGCGTAATACGCTGTCGGTTGACGTGCATTCGACCTATGCTAACTTGAAAGCTGTACGTCGGCGACCGTACGCGACGCCGACAATCCATCCAATGCCGCCCAGGGCTATAGCGTTTCTAGAAAAATTGTAACCGTCCTGCCTCGCGGCCACTCGGTATTTGCCGTGCCAAAACCGAACTTCGCGGGCATAGGAAAGAGCAACTTGCTCTTAAACATCGCGTTTCTCGCCAGGCTCGACTCATGGCCGATCATTCAGGCATTTATCTCGATAACTCTGCAACAAGCTTCCCCAAACCGGAAGCGGTTTACGAAGCAGTCGATCGTTTCAATCGGAAAATCGGCGCCTCAGTCGGCCGAGGAACTTACCGACTAGCGACCGATGTGCAGGCGGAAGTCCAACGATGTCGCAAGCAAATTGCAGAGCTGTTTCATGTTGCCAGACATGAGCAGGTCATTTTCACATTTAACGGTACAGACAGTCTCAACATGGCGTTGTTCGGACTTCTTCGCAACGGGGACCACGTCGTGACGTCCGTACTCGAACATAACTCTGTGTTGCGACCGCTACGCACGTTGGAGACCCAGCGAAATGTTACAACGACATATGTGGAAGCAAACGACCAGGGGCTGGTCGATCCGACCGACATTCGTGCGGCCATTCAGCCCAACACCAAACTGATTGCGCTGATTCACGCATCCAATGTTACGGGAACAATTCAGCCGATTGAGGATGTCGTCGCCATCGCCAAACAGGCCGGTGCTTTCACACTCATCGATGCTGCCCAAACCGCCGGACATGTGGGTATCAATCTCGGCGACCTACCGATCGACCTTTTGGCTCTCCCGGGACACAAGGGACTGCTCGGCCCTTTGGGGACAGGCATATTGTACATCCGGCCCGGCTTAGAAGAGCAGATCGAGAGTTATCGCCTGGGAGGAACCGGTTCGCAAAGCGAAGACGACAAACAGCCACAATGCCTGCCCGACAAATACGAATCGGGAAACCACAACACACCAGCTTTATTCGGGCTAAGTGCTGCCGTCACTTTCCTCAATGAACAAGGGATCGATTCGATCGGGCGGCATGGAAACGATCTGACCCAGCAATTGATCGAGAGATTCGCCGCCATCCCGGGAGTGAAAGTTTTCGCCACCGAAGTCGACGCCCGAGTACCGGTCGTCAGTATCGCCGTCGAAAACATGGAACCACAAATCGTATCCGCGATTCTCGATGAGAACTTTGACATCCAGACCCGCGCGGGATTGCATTGTGCGCCCGGCGTTCACAAATGCTTGGGCACATTGGATATCGGTGGTACCGTGCGGTTTAGCATCGGACCGTTCAATACATCCGAACAGATCGAAGCAGCCGCAAGCGCAGTTCGCGACATTGCCGTAGCGGGTTAAGCCGGCGATCCCGGTCGCTACGCGATTTTCTTAGTCTCGCCGATCGGAATTAACTTCGGTATGGGAACTTGCAGACCAACTACCCCGCCATGCCGACTTTCGAGACTGCGAAATCTTCGCCGAAGGAATTGATATCGCTCTTTGGGTGGATTGCGATTCAAGTATTCGGCAGCCAACACCGCCATGTGTTGGTCATATTCCTTTTGGCTGTGCGAGTGCACATGATATCGGCCGGGAATCCTTCGTAAATCGCCATTGAATTCCGGGCTGATGTGGTACAGCTCGTGAAAGACCGTAATGAGTTTTTCGCGGAAGGTCTGATTCTGAAATCTCGGCAGATAGAATGTCAGAATGTACATCATCTCCCGGTTGTTGTGAAACAAACGCTGCACGGTCCAGTCTTGGCCGTACCGCGACGTCACAAGAGCACCGTTTTCGAAACGCATCGGCGTGAGTTTTGCCTGCAAGCCGTACGAAACTCGCCGACGTGTTTGCGCAAAGCAAACCGCGACCTGATCCATCCGGATATGCGAGAATTCCGGCGTACGCTGTGTCACGTCGTCACACAGCTCTCGCATGGCGTGGCTGAAATCGAATGCGTTTATCAACGACATGTTGCCCGAGAATCCCTTCTCTAACAACTGTCGCAGGAGGTCACGTTACTCCGACTTCGATTCGGAATCTTCCTCATCGTCGGTCTCGGAACTCTCCTGCTCGAGCGATTCCTCGACATCCTGTTCGGTTGCTTCGCTTTCCTCAACCTCGGCTGCCGCTGAAGACTCATCGGCGGCCACGGTTTCTTCTTCCTCTTCGCCTTCGTCGGTGGTGACGACCGGAGCCTGACGTGCCGACTTGACTCGGTCGCGATCCCCGCCGACAAACTCGATGAGTGCCTGCGCGCCGCTGTCACCCAAACGAACGGTTGCCAAGCGAATGACTCGCGTATAACCACCAGGCCGATCGGAGAATTGCTCGGCCAACTCGTTGAATAGAATATCGACCGCCTCGTTATCCCGCAATATCGCAAATGCGCGCCGACGGTAGGCCACTGCCGGAGCAACAGCCTGGTTCCACTCATTCCACTCAGACGAATTCCGCCAATTTCGCCATTCGTCCGAATTTCGCTCTGCAGCCGTCTTGAGCGAATCGGCTTGTTCCTGGTGAACTGCAGCCTTGCGGGCGATGGTCACCAGTTTCTCGACAAACGGCCGAAGTTCTTTGGCCTTGGCAACGGTCGTCACAATGCGACCGGGAACTTCCGGCTTGTTTTCTGCATCTTCGTCGACTCGGACGGATCGAATCAGGCTGCATGCCATATTGCGAAACATGGCACGACGGTGTGATGGGCTTCGGCCGAGTTTACGGCCTCGTTGGCGATGTCGCATTGCAGTTCTACTGTGGCTGAATCGGGATTAACACAAACTTAGGTGACCTGCGATTATTGATTCTGCGAGGACAGGGAGGTCGGCAATTTCATTCCCAGTCGCAAACCAATCGCCGCGAGACGCTCGCGAACTTCCACCAGTGTCGTTTCGCCGAAGTTTCGCACTTGAAGAAGCTGGTCTTCGCCGCGCGTCACCAAATCGCGAACGGTGTTGATACCTTCCGACTCGAGACAATTCGTCGCTCGAACCGACAGGTTCAATTCCGCAAGACTTTGATTGAGCTTTTCTTCCAGTTCCAAATCGACGGGGGCATACCCGGTCGCTTCCATCATTCCTCTCAAGCCGCTCTCGGGGGAAACTTCCGGACCCGGCTCGCGATAGGTAATGAAGGGGTTCAGGTGCTTCCGCAGGATCTTCGCTGCTTCCACAAGGGCCATCTCGGGCGTGACCGTTCCGTCGGTCCAGATCTCCAAAACCAACTTATCGTAGTTGGTGCGCTGGCCCACGCGGGTATCTTCAATCTTATAGCGGACACGAGTCACCGGCGAGAACGCCGCATTGAGCGGAATAATTCCGACTTCGGGATCGGTCTCGTAATGTTCACTGGCTGGAACATAGCCGCGCCCATTCTCGACGGTCAGTTCCATATTCAGCGGAACATCGTCGGTCATGGTGGCAATTACAAGATCCTTATTCAAGACTTCGACTTGATCGTCGGTGATGACGTCTGCACCAGTGACGACACCCCGGTCGTGACGCTCGATCCTTAGCGTCTTCGACGAGGCGCTCGAGTTCTTGACAACCAACGACTTCAAATTCAGGCAAATCTCGGTGACGTCTTCGACGACACCCGGAATTGTCGAGAACTCGTGTTGCACGCCTTGAATCTTGACGCGAGTAACAGCACTCCCTTCCAAGCTGGAAAGCAGGATTCGACGCAGGCTATTGCCGATCGTTGCCCCGAACCCTCGTTCGAAAGGTTCCGCTGCAAAGCTACCGTAAGTTGAGGTCATCCCCTTGTCGGGAACAATACGACTGGGAAGTTCCAATCCACGCCAACGAATTCGCATTGACACGCCTCCAAAGCGTTGTCGAAAGAAACAACTTTACGACTCAAAACCCAATATGTTCAGTTCGTTCACACACGTCGCTTTTTCGGGGGGCGACAACCGTTGTGAGGTAGCGGAGTCACGTCCTCGATCGCCTTGATCGAAATGCCGGCAGTCTGCAAACCGGTGATGGCACTTTCGCGACCCGAACCCGGCCCCTTGACTCGCACTTCCATTTCGCGAACGCCGAACTTCGATGCCCGTTCGGCACATGTTTCTGCCGCACGCTGAGCAGCAAATGGAGTG
This sequence comes from Planctomycetaceae bacterium, assembly GCA_028284485.1. GTDB lineage: Bacteria > Planctomycetota > Planctomycetia > Planctomycetales > Planctomycetaceae > JANQRQ01. The sequence continues at coordinate 44,616 of JANQRQ010000267.1, forward strand.
CTCTTGCGGCTTCCCTTGAATCCAACGGTACCGGCTGTCGCCCAACACAAAACATCGCCGTTAACGTCCGTAATCGTAACGGTCGTGTTATTGAATGTTGCCGTAATGTGAGCGATCGCACGGCTCACATTTCGCCGAGTCTTTCTCCGTTTCGTCTTTGCCACCCAACACGTCCCCTTGCTAACTTTTTTTGAACTCGGCCAATACGCCAGATGAACGCGGCCACTTTGTATTCGTCACCTTGCCGTTTCATGCTGGAAGCTTCGCGATCCAGCAATGACTGGCAAGATTAATGGCGGAGATCCTTAACGCCCTTCTTCCCTGCGACCGTTTTCTTAACACCCTTGCGTGTTCGAGCGTTTGTACGCGTCCTCTGTCCGCGAACTGGCAAACCTCGACGATGGCGGATTCCGCGGTAGCAACGAATGTCTCGCAGTCGTGCGATATCTTGCTGAACACTCCGCCGCAGTTGCCCTTCCAATACCAACTCGTTGTCGAGATGGTTGTTGATTCGTGCGACATCGTCTTCCGTAAGGTCTTTCGCTTTGACCTGCGGATCGATCCCCAACGTATGGCACATCTCAATGGCCGTCGTCCGGCCGATCCCGAACAGGTACGTCAAGGAAACATAAGCGGCCTTTTCGTTCGGGATATCAACACCCTGAATACGGGGCATTCGTTCCAGTCTCCGTAGAAATTCGTATCTTCAACTAGTTGGTGATGACCGTCCGCTCAACCCTGCCGCTGCTTGTGGCGCGGGTTCGATGAACAAATCACGTATATCTTTCCGTTGCGCCGCACAACTTTGCAATTCTCGCAAATACGTTTGACGCTAGAGCGAACCTTCATCGGCTCGAGCCTCCTGGTGTGGTGTCGTCGCCACTGCCAATGCTGTTCAAAGACATTTTCGACCAATGTGTTCGAACAGAATTCCTGCCAATTCCAATACCCTGACTTGGTTCAATGGAGCGATGAAGGCTATCCACGACGATCAAAGGTCGCCATGCCCACAATTCCATGCTGTCTCGATAGCCCCAAGATGCAGCCCAAGTGCAGGAGATCTCGCAGATTATAAGTGTATGCCGGGGAAATCGACAAGTAACACGGGTCGATTTCCGCAGGATTGTCCCTGATTATCGCCGTTTTTCACGAATTCCTGCCTGCTCCGATCCCTTTTGTCAACAATTCCGGCCCGTCGTCGGTCATAGCGATCGTGTGCTCAAAATGGACGCTCGGACGCCCATCACGAGTCACAACCGTCCAATGGTCGTCCAGCAGCCTGACGCTCCGCGTTCCAGCGTTCACCATAGGCTCGACCGCAATGACCAAACCCGGCTCCAACGCGAAATCGTGCTTGCGCAAATCGCGGCTGACATAGTTTGGAACCTGCGGATCTTCGTGCATTTCGCGGCCGATTCCGTGGCCAACGAGTTCTTCCACTACCCGAAATCCCGCCGATTTCACGTATTCTTCCATCGCCTGAGCCACCTGCGACCACCGCTCCCGACGACCCATCTCCCGAATCGCGATTTCCAAAGTCAAAGCCCCAACCGCCAGGATTTCCGAACGCAGCTCATCGACCTGACCAACGGCGTAGGTCCAGGCGCCGTCGCCACACCAGCCGTTCAAACGGCATCCGGTGTCAACACTGACGATCTCGCCTTCCTTCAATTCTCGGTCACCAGGGATCCCGTGGACGACTTCGTCGTCGATCGAGATGCATGTGACAGCAGGAAACGGGACGACGCCGGGCACCCCCTTGAAAAGGGGCGTTGCTCCTTGCTCCTCGAAGAAACGCTCAACGGCGACATCAATCTCCGAAGTGGTGACCCCCGGTGAAATCATGCCGGAAACGATTTGATGGGCCTCAGCCACAAGCTGACCGGCCTCTCGCATCTGATCGATTTCGCGAGAACTCTTAAACGTAATCACCTGCAGCCCCACCGATCGAACCAAGACGCAATAACACCATGAATTCCCAAAACCACGCGACCCAAAGCCGGACGGAGCCCCAGAATCCGGATGCGACTCTCCGGCAGTCTCTCAGTTCCCCTATGGGTCCCCAGTTCAACGGAAATGGGGTGGCAGGTGACGATTGAGCACTCGGCGACTCTTCCACAGCACGAGCAGCCGAGGACCAGCCACTGCGGACACTAATCCCTAATTCTCTTTAGTATCGAGCAGTCCGGGATAGTTTCGCATGACAAGGTGACTGTCAATCTTTTGTACAAGATCGAGCGCCACGGAAACCACAATCAACAGCCCCGTCCCCCCGAAGAACTGAGCGGTCAACGGATCGACTTTGGCCAGATTCGAGACAATGGTGGGAATTACGGCGACTAACGCAAGGAACGCCGCCCCCACATAGGTAATTCGAACCATAACTTGTTCCAGATAGGCCGCTGTCCGACCGCCCGGTCGATACCCGGGAATAAAGCTCCCGTAGTCCTTCAAGTTGTTGGCCATATCTTTCGGATTGAACGTGATCGCCGTCCAGAAATAGCAGAAGAAATAGATCAGCGCGATGTAACAAATGTTGTAGGTAAAGCCGCGTCCGCTACCGAATGCTGCCGCCAGTGTATTGACCATTTGCGAATCCGGCATCCAGTTCTGTAGCTGACCGAAAAAGAACATCGGAAACATCAACAGGCTTGATGCGAAGATGATCGGCATGACGCCAGCTTGGTTGACCCGTAGCGGCAAACTTTGTCGCTGCCCACCATGCACTCGTCGGCCGCGCACATGCTTGGCACTTTGAATCGGAATTCGGCGCTGACCTTGGGTGATCGCAATCACCCACACGATGACGAACACAAACAATCCTGCCAGCAACAGCAGTCGTTCAATTCCCATACCGGTCGTCGAACCGAGTTTCAGTCCGTCACGCATGATGTCGCCGAATATCTGCCCGCCGGCTGCCGGCATCTGGGCCAGAATCCCAGCCATAATCAACAGGCTGATTCCGTTGCCGATTCCGTAGGCATCGATCTGCTCTCCGATCCACATGAGCAGGATCGTGCCCGCTGTCATGGTGACCGTGCCCACCAAGTGATAGTAGAACGAATTGTATTCCGGCAGAATCAGACTCTGCTGACCAATAAAACCACTCGAGAGCGCCATAATCCAGGCATAACTTTGGCCCAGACAAATGACCACGGTCGCGTAGCGGGTATATTCATTAATCTTCTTCCGGCCGGCCTCCCCTTCTTTTTGCAGGCGCTCCAGGGGTGGATAAACACTCGCCAGCAATTGGAAGATGATCGAAGCCGAAATGTAAGGCATAATGCCTAAACCGAAGATCGTGCTATTGCCGATGCGTGATGCCGAGAACAATGCCACGACCCGCATCACATCGCCGACTCCGCCACTGCCGCCCGATCCTTGCATCTTTTGAATGCTGTCATGCATGCCTTGCTGATCGATAAAAGGCAGCGGGATCCAAAATCCCATGCGATAGACAGCCAAGAGCGCCAATGTCAGAAAGATCTTGCGACGCAACTCAGGAATTCGGAAGACCGTTATGATTTTGCCGAGCATTGAATGCTGTTCCTGATTGCCGGGTTCACACCGTCGCAGTATTAAAGTTCCGGCCTCTCTGGTTGCCCCGGGCCGCTACCCGTCGCCGGGTCTTCGGCTCGCAAGAAGGCCGGTGACATCGCATTGATGAAGGTCTGTTGAGGTGCTCCCGTCCGTGAGAGTCAAATTCGGTTAAGATACAAGTCGCTCGACCGTTCCGCCAGACGCCTGAATCTTCTCTTCGGCCGACGCGGAGAAACGGTGTGCCTGAACCGTCAATTTCTTGCTCAGTTCGCCGTCTCCCAGAATCTTAATAACGTCAAACCGTTTCTTTGCCAAGCCTTTCTCGATGAGAGTCTCCGGCGAAACGGTTTCCCCGTCTTCGAATTTCTGCTCCAGCGTGGCCACATTGATAATCGCCACGTTCGCCGCAAACCGCTTGTTGCTGAATCCGCGCTTGGCCAACCGCCGGAATAACGGCATTTGGCCCCCTTCAAATCCGAGTCGCCGCGAGGCGCCGGCCCGGCTTCCGTACCCTTTGTGACCACGGCCGGACGTCTTGCCGTGGCCCGAGCCAGGACCGCGACCGATGCGCTTACGCTTTCGGCGGCGGTGGATCCCGCGATGGACGTCGTCGATAATCATTAAATCTCTACTCCTCGCAGCCGAGCGACATCGTCGCGGGTGCGCAATGATTGCAGCGCGTTAAAAGTCGCTTTGACCAAATTCACGGGATTGTTCGATCCACGGCTCTTGGTCAGAATGTCGGTAATCCCCACCGAGTCCATCACCGCCCGAACACATTCGCCGGCGATGATACCTGTTCCCGGACTGGCCGGCATCAATAACACCTTGGCTGCTCCGTATCGGCCAACCACTTGGTGAGGAATCGTCGTCTCGACGATGGGGACCTGGATATTGTTTCGGTCGGCAGCTTTGACAGCCTTTTCGACGGCCAGCGGAACTTCAACCGCTTTGCCGTAGCCCCAGCCAACGCGGCCGTTTTTGTTTCCCACAACGACCATTGCTGAAAAGCTGAATCGGCGTCCACCTTTTACAACACAGGCACAGCGCCGGATTTGAACGACTTGTTCCGGACTTTCGGTTTTCGTCGGTGTCGACACGCTTGCTTACTCCACTGTTTAGTGACGGTATCCGTCAAAAATCCAATCCGGCCGACCGCGCTGCGTTTGCCACAGCCGAAACCCGCCCATGAAATTGATAAGGCCCTCGATCAAAAGTGACCTGCTTGATTCCCTTTTCCAACGCACGCTCGGCAACTAACTGCCCAACCTTGGCCGCCGCCGCCGTATTCCCGCCCGTTTCTCCCTTTGACAGCACATTCGCTTCGCGAGTGTTGGCAGAAACAACCGTGTGCCCGGCTTGATCGTCAATAATTTGGGCGTAAATGTGTTTATTGCTTCGAAATACGCTTAATCTCGGTCGTCCGTTTGCGGATCGACGCACGCCATTACGAACACGATGGGTTCGACGTTTTCGCCGGACTGAGATTCGCTTGAGTGTTTTCATAACTCGGTCAACTCCGCGTCACCTTCGACAACCGACAGATCGAGCGGGCAATCTCGCGAATGCCCTCACGGTTTTTGCCGCTTCCGCCAAAAAAAGATGACACAAATAAACTGAAACTTTTTCCAAATCGAATCCAAAAAATTTGGACGAACCAGAGGTTTCGAGAATGTTAACCACCACCGCCGGCAAATGCCTTTCCGGCCTTACGGCGGACATGCTCGTCTTGGTAACGAATTCCTTTTCCCTTGTATGGTTCCGGTGGCCGAACGCGACGCACTTCAGCCGCGAACTGACCAACCGCTTGCTTATCCGCGCTTTTGAGCACGATATGAGTATTATCAGGGAGTTCGCAGATCACGTTTTCGGGAACGGGAAGGCTCACCGTATTGGCAAACCCGACCTGTAAATCCAAGTTTTTGCCGTTGACGATTGCCTGGTACCCGACTCCGACGATTTCCAATCGCTTTTCAAAATGCGTGGTGACCCCTTGCACCATGTTATTGATCAAGCTGCGGGTCAGACCGTGTAAGGCGCGATTCTGTTTTTGATCGTTCGGTCGGGTGACTCGAACCTCGCGCGCCTCGCTGTCAAATTCGACGGTCATCCTCGCATGATATTCGAAAGACAGTTCGCCGTTCTGACCTTTGACCGTAATCGTCCCATTGTCGATCTTGATATCGACACCAGAAGGAACAGCAACCGGCTTTTTTCCAATTCTCGACATTAATCCGCAACCCAAAACAGGACGACGCGTTTACCACACACAACACAAAATTTCACCGCCAACACCTTTGTCCTTGGCCTCGCGATTACTTAGGACGCCTTGATTCGTCGAGACGATATTAATGCCCAACCCCTGCAAGACTTCCGGCATATTCCGAACGGTCGAATAGACTCTTCGACCTGGGCGGCTTACCCGATCGATTTTCTGAATGACCCGCTCGCCATTGGGGCCATACTTCAGATTCACACGCAAGACATTCTGCGGGCTTTGCTCGACGACTTCGAAGTCCCAAATGTATCCTTCGCGCTGCAGGACATTCGCAATGCCAATCTTAATTTGCGAAGCCGGAATATCGACGGATGGTCGCTCAATCCTGATCGCGTTTCGCAACCGCGTAAGCATATCGGCGATCGGGTCGGTCATCATCTTCGGTGAATCCTTACATCAACTGCTGGCAATACTGACTGGTTGAACGTCGCACTTTGTTGAACTACCAACTCGCTTTTTTGGCCCCAGGAACGAGACCGTCGAGACAAAGTTCCCGAAAACAAATTCGGCAAACCTGAAACTTTCGGTACACCCCTCGCGGGCGACCACAAAGTTGACATCGAAACTCTCGTCGCGAGCTGTACTTCGGAGTGCGATTCGCTTTTTCAATTTTTGCTTTGCTTGCCATCTCGTTCTCTTAGTTCTCCCGGAAGGGCATTCCGAGTTCTTTGAGCAATAAGTGCCCCTCTTGGTTATTCTCCGCTGTCGTCACGACGGTAATGTTCATGCCGTGGATATTTGAAACTTTGTCCGCATCAATTTCCGGAAACACAAGTTGTTCGGTCAATCCCATGTTGTAGTTGCCGTGCCCGTCGAACGACTTCGGATTTAGACCTCGAAAGTCCCTCACACGCGGAAGTGCAATCGAAATTAGCCGATCGAGGAACTCATACATCCGCTGGCCGCGTAACGTCACTCGGCAACCGACTTCCATTCCTTCACGCAAGCGAAATCCTGCGATGGACTGTCGAGCGCGGGTGATTTGTGCCTTTTGACCCGCCAGTTTCGTCAAGTGCCCCGAAGCCTCTTCCAGCCGTTTGCGGTCCTGGCTGGCCTGCCCTACCCCCATGCTGACGATAACTTTCTGCACACGGGGCAGCGAAAGGGCGTTCTTTCTTCCCAGTTCTTTCGAAAGTGAAGGAACAACTTCGTTGCGGTATCGTTCGAGTAATCTGGACATGATTCTAATTCGAACCGTAATCTTCGAGTATCGACTTGGGAAACGGACGCTTGAGGCGGCTAGCTCCGAACACGTTGATTTTTCTGGGAACCGACCGAACCCGCCGATGCTCCGCAAGCTTTGCAGAACCGCTCCTTCAATCCGTCGTCGGAATAACGAAACCCCAACCGAGAGCCGCGGCTGCACGACTCACAGTAAAACATGACATTTGAACTGTCAATTGGCATCTCAAGCTGCAGCCGCCCACCCTGAGGACTCTTCGGATGACCGCGCCGCACGTGCTTGAAGACTCGATTAATGCCTTCGACAAGAACCTTTTGACCACCATCAAGAACTTGGATCACCTTATGCGGCGTCGAGCCGGCATCGTTGCCGGTTGTGACGATGACTGAATCTCCCCGTCGTATCTTCATGACTAAACCACCTCGCTCGCCAAGCTGATAATCTTCATGAACTTGCGATTTCTGAGCTCACGAGCCACCGCACCAAAAATTCGAGTACCGCGCGGGTTCCGATCGGCGTCAAGCAAAACAATTGCGTTACGGTCGAATTTCACGTAACTACCGTCGGGCCGACGCGTCGGCTGTTTGCATCGAACGATCACGCCGCGGACAACACTGCCGGCTTTGACCTGGCTGCCCGGAAGAGCCTTTTGAATGCTCACAACAATGACGTCGCCCAAACCGGCCGTTCGACGTTTCGTACCGCCCAATACTTTGATACATCGAGCCAATTTTGCGCCGGTGTTATCAGCAACATCCAGCGTTGTCTGCATCTGGATCATTTCAGAAACCTGTTTCGCGCTTCACTTTGGCGTGACGACGCCCAAAAACTGACCTATTAAACATCAACATCCGATGCGGACTTGACGACCTCGACAAGTTCCCAGCGCTTCGTTTTGGAATGAGGCCGGCTTTCGATGATCTCGACCGTATCGCCCTGCTTGGCGCGGTTTTCTTCATCGTGCACGTGGCAAACCGTTCTGCCGCGGACAATCTTTCCGTATCGGTTGTGCCGAAACAGCCGTTTGATTTCCACACGCAACGACTTGTCCATTTTGTCGCTGGTCACAACACCTGTTAATTTCTTTCGCATGGTCGCTTGTTCCCACACCCAACCGCTGGAAGCCGTTTACCCTTTCGAGCGAAGGCGTTCCGATAAACTCGGTTATTATGTCTCGCCTTCTTGGCTCTTTTCGGCAGCGGCCGAACCGGCCGGAACCCGTTCCTGTTGAATCGTTTTGATGCGCGCGATGTCTCGCCGCAGCTTCTTCAAATTGCTGGGAGCATCCAGCCGCTCCGTCGCGGCTTGAAATCGCAAACGAAACAACTCTTGCTGAGTTTCCCGCAACTCATGCACCAATTGATCGTCGCTCATTTCGCGAAGCTCATCCGGCTTGCTCATTGTCAGTCCTGCTATTACTTCTTATGTGCCAATACGGCGGCCAATCAATCGAACTTTCACCGGTAACTTGTAGGCCACGCGTGCTAAACATTCTCGGGCCGCGTCGTGCGAAACACCCGATAATTCGAACATCACAGTTCCCGGCTTAACGACGGCAACCCAATGGTCCGGCTCACCCTTCCCCTTACCCATTCGCGTTTCCAGCGGTCGCGCTGTCACCGACTTATGGGGGAAAATCCGAATGTAAACCTTCCCCTCACCGCGAACGTATTGTGTTGCGGCAATTCGGCAGGCCTCGATCGTCGTCGCCTTGACATGGCCAGGCTCTAACGACTGCAGTCCCCAATCGCCGAAGGCGACGGTGTTACCACGAGTCGCATTACCTTTTATACGTCTTCTTTGGCTTTTGCGGTGCTTGACCCGCTTTGGCATCAACGCCATCGCCAGTCTCCTCTTTCGAATAATCCCCGAGGTCAATCCAGACTTTGACGCCGATCGACCCCTGGGCTGTTCTTGCTATCGCGAATCCGTAATCGACATGTCGTTGTAATGTCGACAGCGGAATCGATCCTCGAATCGCTTTTTCGGTCCGGGACATTTCCGCACCACCCAAACGACCCGAAACCTGAACTTTGACTCCATAAACTCCAGCTTCCATCACCTGGTCGAGTGTCCGCTTGATCGTTCGGCGAAAACTACCGCGCTTCGAAAGCTGCTGCGCAATCTCCTCGGCAACGAGAACAGCGCTCCGGTGCGGATGATTCACTTCGACGATCTTCAATTCCATGCGGCGACCGGTCAGGTCCTCCAATTCCCCTTTTAGTTCGTCAACCTTCTTTCCCTTACTGCCGATGACGATCCCGGGGCGGGCCGTATAGAGGTGGACAACCACCTGGTCGCGTGTTCGTTCGATTTCGATTTTGGGGATGCCGGCGTAAACATACTTCTGCTTCACGAACTGACGGATCTTGAAATCTTCAATCAGCAGCGAACCAAACTCTTTCTTTGAGGCGTACCATCGGCTGCGCCAATCTTCGACGATCCCAATGCGATACCCAGTTGGCCGGACTTTTTGTCCCATATCTCAATCTTCTTTTTTATAAGGCCGAAACGCTGTTTGTTTTTCGTTTATGTCAGCTCGGGAGCATCGATGGCGATATGAACATGCGACATTCGCTTTTTGATCAAAAACGCCATCCCGCGAGCACGCGGCTGAATCCGTTTGATCGCAGGCCCCTCATCAACACGAGCATCGACGATTGTTAATTGTTCGACGTTTCTCGCTCCCTTGTCTTCCGCATTGGCGATCGCACTTCGGAGCACTTTCTCCAAGATTCGTGCACCACGATTCGGTATATACCGCAACGCGTTGAGACCGTCGCCCGCAGATTGACCACGAATCAAATCTGCAAACCGACGAACTTTCGTCGCAGAGATTCGTGCGAATCGATGATTGGCCTTTACGAGCGCCATTTCAAATACTCCCGCCGTCCGATTTCTTCAGATTCTCTTTTTGACAACGATCGAAGCCGCACTGCCGACCGCTTAACGTTTTCCTTTGGCCCCGTGACCACGAAACGTACGAGTCGGAGCAAACTCCCCGAGTTTGTGCCCCACCATGTCTTCGGTGACATAGACGTTGATGTGAGCTTTTCCATTGTGGACGAGAAACGTATGACCGACAAACTCCGGCGCAATGGTCGAAGCCCGAGCCCACGTCTTAATCGGCTCTTTGCGGCTCCCTGTACTTTGCCGCTCGACCTTCTTCAACAATTTCTCGTCGACAAAAGGACCTTTTTTGATTGATCGACTCATATGTCGCCTCAGACTTTCAACTGACCGTAACGCCGCGATTTCCGCCTGCGAATAATTGCCTTCGAAGATGCCTTGCGCCGTTTGCGGGTATGCCCACCCTTGGCAAGCTTTCCGGTCGGACTACACGGATGCCGCCCACCAGAGTTTCGGCCTTCGCCACCACCCATCGGATGAGCAACCGGATTCATCGCCGTACCCCGCACATGCGGACGTCGCCCCTTCCATCGCTTTCGCCCGGCTTTGCCCAAGACGATTCCATTTCGCTCCGAGTTGCCGATCTCGCCAACCGTAGCTCGACATTTGACTGGCAAACGCCTGACTTCGCCGGAAGGAAGCGTAATCTGCGCCCACTTGCCCTCACGAGCATTAATTACAGCACCGGCCCCTGCGCTGCGGCACAATTGACCGCCCCGTCCGGGCTGCATTTCAATATTATGAATCCGCGTTCCGAGCGGAATCTGGTCCAAGGTCATGCAATTTCCAACCTTGGGCTCGGCACCAGGCCCACTCACCACGGTGTCACCCGCTTCAAGGCCTTCTGGAGCCAGGATGTATCGCTTTTCCCCGTCTCGATAATGGAGCAGGGCAATCCGGGCCGTCCTGCACGGATCGTATTCAATCGACGCCACTTTTGCCGGGACGCCATCTTTATTGCGCTTGAAATCGACAATGCGGTACATCTGCTTATGCCCGCCACCGCGATGCCGAGCCGTAATCTTCCCCTGGTTGTTTCGCCCGCCCTTTTTCTTCCGACGGACCAACAGGGACTTCTCCGGCTTCTTCTTGCGGTCCGTAATTTCAGCGAAGTCGCTGACGGTCGCACCGCGTCTTCCCGGAGTTGTCGGCTTGTAATGTCGTATCCCCATCTTCGCTCCTCGTTGCGGCTGACAGACGGCAGACCGCCAGCCAACACGATACGCTTGTCTTTCTTAGAAAAAGGCAATCCGATCTTCTTCGTGCAACTTGACGATCGCCTTCTTCCAGGCCTTCGTTCTTCCGTACGCCATTTTGTGACGACGCGGCTTGCCGATGCGATTCTGGGTTCGTACGGCAACAACCCGCACCCCCCACAACTCCTCGACAGCACGCTTGATGTCGGTCTTCGTGGCAACGGAACTGACTTCGAACGCGTATGCGTTGTGTCGCTCGGAGATGTGCGTCCCTTTTTCCGTAACGAGCGGCCGAAATACCACCTGATACGGATCCAGCACGACACCCGTTTTTCCTAAATTCCCCGCCATGTCGTTTTCTCGTGAGATTCCTGAATTCTGACTTCAGCAACACCAACCATCAATTCAACACTGGGCCCAACGGTTATGCTGACGCCCCCTCAGCCACTGCAGACTTGCCGGCCCGCAAACGGTCCAATGCGGACTTCGTGACCAGCAGCCGCTTTTGGTGCAGCAATATGTATGCATTCAAATTCGAAGCGGTCGAAACCATCAAACTTTCGATGTTCCGGGCCGACTTCCAAACGTTGGCGTCATGGTCCTCAATGGCAATCAAACACGACTCGCCGGCCAACCCCAACGACTTGAGGGCAGTCGCCACGACTTTGGTTTTGGGTTCATCGACCGCCAAATCATCGACAACCGTCACCTCATCGTCGAGAAACTTGCTCAGCAATGCCATCCGCGTTGCCAATTGCACGGCACGCTTTGGCAACCGATACCCCCAATCCTTGGGAGCCTTGGCAAAAGCATGACCGCCGCCGCGCCGAACATTGGTTCGCCGAGCGCCAGCTCGTGCCCGGCCGGTCCCCTTTTGCCGATAGAGCTTTTTCGTACTTCCCGCAACTCGACCCCGCGACTTGGTCCGCACCGTACCGACACGCCGATTGGCCTCATACATCACGACGACATCGTGCAGTAACTGCCGATTGACTCCGGCGGCCAATTCGTTCGGATCGAATTCATAGGTCCCAACTTCCTGACCTTCAGTATTGCGAACCGCTAAGGAAATCATCGTTTTCAACCAATGCGTCAAATGACGGAACTAAAGTCGACAAAAAACAATCCGCCTCGCACGATGGCGGGCGGCTCGAAACTTATTCACTTTTTGGCATGGCGAATCACAACCATGCTACCGTTTGGGCCGGGAATGGCCCCCTTCACCAACATCATGTTTTTCTCTTCATCAAGCCGAACAACCTTCAGCTTCTTGACGGTCACACGCGAGTTTCCGTAGCGACCGGCCATTCGCGTCCCCTTAAGCACTCGCGCAGGGTCTGCACTTTGACCAATGGAGCCCGGATGGCGATGAACTCGCTTCACACCGTGACTGGCCCGCTGGCCGCGGAAATTGTGACGCTTCATAACGCCGGCAGTTCCGCACCCCTTACTGGTACCAATCACATCGACCAAAGCCGTGTCAGCAAAAACCGAAACATCCAGCGATTGCCCGACCTCATACTCGTGCGACTCACCGTCCACTCGAAATTCTCGAATGAACTTCTTGGGCTCGCAGTCAGCACGCGGAAGCGACTCAACACCGGCAGCGGCCCGACTCTTCTGACGCTTGCCCCCAATATTCACAACGTGACCACGCTCGCTGCGACTGGCTGTTCGCCGCGACTTGTCGCCAAACCCGATTTGCACCGCTTGATACCCGTCCGCCTCGAGAGTCCGAAGCTGCAGCACAACACAGGGGCCAGCCTCGATGACAGTCACAGGAATGATCTCCCCCTGTTCATCGTAGACTTGTGTCATTCCAATTTTGCGACCAAGTAGCCCGACAGGCATGACTGTAACCTTCGTTTTCTCTCTAAACGCATCCCGCCGCATCGCGGCATGTGTGCATCTTTACCCAAGACACGGCCAGGGATGAGACGCTTACTCACTATGTTTCGATCAGGCCGGAACCAGTGGCGAATCCAACTGAACCCCAATTCGTATTGCCCGCAAAACAGCCGGCACAACAAACCGAGATGGCCCACAGGAGGTGCCCCGGGAAAACTCCTAGCCTCCGGCAGCACTCGCCTTGATCTTTATGTCGACACCCGCTGGAAGTGACAACTTATTCAACGCATCAATCGTCTTGCCGGTCGGTTGAATAATGTCGATCAATCGCTTGTGGGTGCGAATCTCAAATTGCTCACGCGACTTCTTGTCGATATGGGGGCTTCGCAGAACGGTATATCTCTCAATCCTTGTCGGCAACGGTATCGGGCCGTGCACGACGGCACCGGTACGCTTGGCAGTATCGACAATGTCCGACGCGGATTGGTCCAACACCGAATGGTCGTAGGCCTCCATACGTATCCGAATTATTTCCTGACTCGCCCCGACCACTCAAATGTCCCCTCTGAAAAGACTTACGTTCACGATTCCGTATGTACAGACTCGCCCCGCGAGAAACTCGCAATAGTAGTGACGTCAGTATTGTTTGTCAACAAACTCGATTCGCGTTTCGTTCGAATCTCGCCGATTTCGTCATGCCTCTTACCAAAACCACCGCCCCGACCACCACAGACGCTAACCCATCATCTCTTCGAGCACCCGCGGCGGCGCTTCCATGTATTTCAGCGGTTCCATCGCATATGAAGCGCGCCCCTGAGAAATACTTCGCACATGGGTCGAGTAACCGAACATCTGGGAAAGCGGCACCTCCGCCTGAATGGCCGCCAACTGCCCCCGGTTCTCGGAGCTGACGATGATAGCCCGCCTCGAATTGAGATCAGCCTGAACATTGCCAAGAAACTCGTCCGGTGTGACCACTTCTAACTGCATCACCGGCTCGAGAAGCACCACTCCCGCCTCGTCCAGAGCATTTCGAACGGCCTCGGCAGCCGCCGCCTGGATGGCCACATCCGTCGTTTCGTTGACCTTGTAATCGACATCTTTAAGCGTCAACCGGACCTTCGTCAGCGGATAGCCAACAATGCCGCCCCCTCGGACCTCGTCCAGGACCGCTTGTTCGAGGTGGGCCATCAATTCACGTGGCAATGCGTCGGGCTTGAGCTTATTGACCAACTCGATTGGCTCCTCGCCATCTAAGGGCTCGATCTCCAATTCGACGCCGGCAAACTGCGAGACACCAGCCGATTGCCGCGAAAACACACCTTTGGCAACCACAGATTTGCGAATCGTTTCCCGATAACTCACGCGAGGTTTGTGCACCCGCACCTTCAGATTGAAGTCGCGTTCCATGCGATCCCGTAAGACCTCGAGGTGCAACTCCCCCATTCCGCTGATGATCGTCTGCCCGGTTTCTTCGTTCGATTTTGCAGTGAATGTCGGATCCTGCCGCGACAATCGTGCCAGAGTGTCTGCCAGCTTTTTGCGGTCGGCGTTCGATTCCGGCTCAACTGCCATCGAAATGACCGTTTCGGGAAATGCGATCTCTTCCAGCAGCAGCGGATGCTGTTGATCACACAACGTGTCGCTGGTTACCACATCTTTCAGGCCCACGATTCCGACAATGTCCCCGGCCGAGGCGTCGTCAATCTTGTTTCGGTTATCAGCCTGCACTTTCCAGATTTGGCTCACCAGCTCTTTCTTGGCGGTGCGAGCATTCAACACCCGCGAACCACTCTTCAGTACGCCTGAGTAAATCCTCACAAAGAACAGATCTCCGTGCTGATCCGCCTGAACCTTGAAGACAAGGGCGCACAATGGGTCATCCGCTGTCGGACGGCGAACTTCGTTGGTCTCCCCCCGCTTTTTGGGATTGGGGTGCATTCCTTCAATCGGAGGCCGATCAATGGGGCTCGGCAGATATCGCACGACGCTGTCAAGCAAGGGCTGCACACCCACAAAGTCCAACGCGGACCCGCAAAACGTTGGCTGCAATTGCAGGCCAATCGTTGCTGCACGCAGGATTTCGTGAATCTTCTCGATGGGGATATCGTCCGTCTCGAGATACGTTTGCATCGCCTCGTCATCGAGCACGGCGATTGCTTCCAACAGTTTTTGACGCCATTCCTTGGCGGTTTCTTGCTGCTCGGAAGGAATTTCCGCTTTCGTGATTTCCGCACCCTGACTTTGCTGGTCGAAGTAGAGTGCCTGCATTTCAACCAGGTCGATAATCCCTGAAAAAGCCGCAGGATCAGGTGGCGAGCCGGCTCCGATGGGAATCTGAAGCGCGACGGGATTGGCCGACAATCGCTCCCGGATTTCGTCGAACGTCCGCTCGAAACCGGCACCGATTCGGTCCATCTTATTGATGAAACAGACCCGCGGGACGGCGTAACGATCGGCTTGCCGCCACACAGTTTCGCTTTGAGCCTCGACACCTTCGACGGCACTGAACACCATCACGCCACCGTCAAGGACCCGTAAACTGCGCTCGACTTCCGCGGTAAAGTCGACATGCCCGGGCGTGTCGATGATATTGATTGTCTTATCCAACCAATGGCACGTGACCGCAGCGGAATAAATCGTGATGCCGCGTTCCGCCTCATCCGGATCAAAGTCGGTTTTCGTGGTTCCCTCGTCGACGCTGCCCATCCGGTGCGATTCACCGGTATAGAAGAGCACGCGTTCGGTCGTTGTGGTCTTGCCAGCATCGATGTGGGCCACGATACCGATATTGCGAATGTCTTCGATCGAATCAGACATCGGTGCAGACCCTGGGCGCCACCAATACGCTGTGCGAAACTATCTATAAAAAACGACGCATGACCGCGATGGTTCCCCATCGTGTCTCTGCGTCACCAATAGGCCTGTCATTCGTATCGCGAGCCATCCCGCCTTCGAACGGCTTGCCAGCCACTACCCGAACATCAACCGACTAGCGTCCCCAGGCGAAATGTGCAAAGGCTTTGTTGGCTTCTGCCATGCGATGAACGTTTTCACGCGTGGTCATTGCCGTCCCTTCCCGCTTGTAGGCAGCTAGGAATTCGTCGGCCAATCGCGTACTCATCGGGCGCCCGGACTTACCGCGCGACGCTGCAAGAAGCCAACGAATCGCCAATGTACGTTGCCTTTTCGGGTTCACCGGAGTCGGCACCTGGTAGGTAGCACCACCAACACGCTTTGACCGAACCTCGATGGACGGCTTGACATTCTCTACAGCCGTCGTGAACACCTGCAATGGTTCCTCTTCGGGAACGCGCTCCTGCAGAATATCCAACGCGGAATAAAACACGCGCTGCGCCACACTTTTCTTGCCATCATGCATGAGGCAATTCACGAACTTCGACACAAGAATCGAATCGTACCGGGCATCGGGTTTCAATTGTGTCGCACTAGCGGTGAATTTCTTTCCCATCGAGCCAATCTGTCCTTCCGACCTCGATCTGACAAGTCGGATGCTTAAAACTACATAAAGGAAGTCGGTATCAGTTATTGACTTTACAGAGTCTACTTCGGACGCTTGGCCCCATATCGGCTGCGAGCCTGACGGCGATCGCTGACCCCCAAAGTATCGAGAACGCCACGAATGATTTTGTATCGCACACCGGGAAGGTCACGAACACGACCGCCACGAACGAGGACAATCGAGTGTTCCTGCAAATTGTGCCCCTCACCCGGGATGTAAGCAGTCACTTCTTTGCCATTCGACAGACGAACGCGCGCAACCTTTCTCAAAGCCGAATTCGGCTTCTTGGGAGTGACGGTTCTCACTTGCAGGCACACGCCACGCTTTTGCGGGCAACCTTCGAGCAAGGGAGTCTTGCTTTTCGATCGCTGCTTTTTACGCGGTTTGCGTACAAGTTGGTTAATTGTCGGCATAAACTTGACCTAATTCATTCTGCGGACGGAACCCGGCTTTCGACACCTTCGCCGCTAATTCTGTATTCTCGGACCGAATCTGCGAGGATTGTCCCCCGGACAGCATCCGAAACGGCAAACCGTGAAATCTATACAGAGATCACGCCATCGTCAAGCGACTGCAGCGCCGATCCCGCGAACTTTGCCTCTTCGTTTGTTATCCGACACGCATTCGCGGAGCCGTTTTCATTCCAACACGACTGACCGCCCTTTCATTGCGGTCAGTTCTCGTCGGGCGAGACATCGAGTGCCGACTTCGCCGACGACTCGATCGATTCGGCACCCTCGCTGAGCAAATCCATTCGGGCTGCCAGGATGCGCTCCTTCTCCGCCTTCAGTTCCATAAGAGCTTCTGGGCGAATCCGCACTTCGGCCTCCTGGTGCGTGTGGAATCCGGTACCCGCCGGCACCAAATGCCCCAGAATCACGTTCTCCTTCAATCCCAATAACCGGTCAGATTTACCAGCCAGTGCCGCCTCGGTCAGTACCTTGGTCGTTTCCTGGAAACTGGCAGCCGAGATAAAGCTCTCGCTTTGAACTGCGGCTTTTGTGATCCCCAACAGCTGAATACTGGCCCGGGACGGCTTCGGCGAAGTGTGCTGCGCCGGTGCCCCCCCCTCAACTTCGACAGCCGCGTTGACTTCCTCGATCGTGCTCAACGGAACGATATCGTCCGTCCGGAATTCGGTGTCTCCGTGATCGGTCACTTTGACACATTGCATCAGCTGCTCGTTGATGCGCCGAAATTCGTACTTGTCGACGACGATTCCCGGCAACATGTTCGTATCACCCACGTCTTCGATCCGTACCTTGCGTAGCATTTGAGAAATCACGATCTCAATGTGCTTGTCGTCCAAGTCGACTCGCTGCGAACGATAGACGTTTTGAATTTCGTGTAACAGGTATTGCTGAACCGCCTCAGCACCGCTGACACGCAAAATATCGTGCGGAACAAGCGGTCCTCGAACCAAAGCGTCGCCCGCTTTGACCAAATCTTTGGCATGCACCAACAGTTGCTTGCCATGGGGAATCACGTGTTCGATTTCGGTCCCGTCGCTGCCGCGTACGATAATGATTCTCTTGCCGCGTTTCTTTTCGGCAACCAGATCGACCTCACCATCGATTTCAGCAATAACGGCAGGATCTTTCGGGCGCCGAGCCTCGAACAATTCGGTGACACGCGGCAGACCACCGGTAATGTCCTGTGTGCCTGCTGATTCACGCGGATTCTTGGCAAGAATTCCCCCAGCACTGACCTGATCGCCGGCATCGACTTCGATGCTGGCACGCTCAGGCAGGTAATAGAAGTCCAGGATCTTGCCCGTTCCATCCTCCAGAATAATCTGCGGATGCAAATCGCCCTTGTGTTCGATAATTGTTCGTCGAACGTGACCACTCGTATCTTTTTCGGTCCGCATGGATTGGCCTTCGACGCAATCCTCGAACCGGACCTTTCCACCCACTTCCGCCAGAATCGGAACGGAGTGCGGGTCCCATTGACAGAGAATTTGTCCCGCTTTGATCTCTTCGTCTTCGTTGACCATGATCACGGCGCCGTTTGGCACTGTGTATTTTTCCAACTCGCGCTCTTTCGGGTCGAGGATGATAATCTCGCCGTTTCGAGTCAGAACAACGTTTTTGCCCTCTGCATTAACAACGCTTCGAATTCGCGCGAATCTCACGCGGCCTTCGCGGCGACTGCGGATCTCGCTCTCTTCGACTTCGCGAGACGCAGTTCCACCGATGTGGAATGTTCGCATCGTCAACTGCGTTCCAGGCTCGCCGATACTTTGGGCGGCAACGATACCCGCCGCCAATCCTTCTTCGACCAACGTCCCCGTCGAAAGATCCATGCCGTAGCACAATCGGCAAATCCCTAGCGACGCTTCGCAGGTCATGGGGCTGCGGACTTGAATCTTCTCCAAGCCGAGGTCTTCGATCTTGCGAGCGATTCCGACCGTGATCAATTCATCTTCGCGGACAATCACCTCGTCGGTAATCGGATTCACGATGTTGGTGCGGCTGACCCGCCCACGAATTGATTCGGCCAGACCAACTTCGACCTTTTCGCCGCGGTAGACAACACCACGAGTAATTCCCTTGGTCGTGCCGCAGTCGTAGGTCGTCACAACCATGTTCTGGCAGATGTCCGCCAACTTACGAGTGAGGTAACCACTGTCGGCCGTTTTCAGTGCCGTATCCGCCAAACCTTTGCGAGCACCGTGCGTCGAGCTGAAGTACTCGAGTACGGAGAGACCCTCGCGGAAGTTCGCCTTGATCGGCGTTTCGATGATTTCGCCACTTGGCTTTGCCATCAAACCACGCATACCTGCCAATTGGCGGATTTGCTCCACACCACCACGGGCGCCCGAATGCGCCATCAGGTAGATCGGGTTAACGTAAGCGCCCTCTTCGCGAATGTCATGCTCGAGTTCATGCATCATCGACGTCGTGATTTGTTCACGGGCATGCGTCCACGTGTCGAGCACCTGGTTGTAACGTTCCTGGTTCGTGATAATGCCGCGATCGAATAACTTCTGCTGCTTGAGTACGGCCGACTCAGCTTCGCCAATGACCTTGTCTTTGTTCGGAGCAGTTTTCAGATCGCTGGTTCCAAACGACAACCCACTTTGGGTCGACTCGTGGAAACCGATGTCCTTCATCCGGTCGAGAAGGATGATCGTCTCCCGCCGACCTAGTTCCAGGTAACAGTCGGAAATAACGTTCGCCAAATCCTTACTCTTTGTGGTGAGATTGTAATACGCCATCTGAGGGTGCAGCACGTCATTAAACATGACGCGACCGGCAGACGTCGTAATCAATCCCCCCGGCTTATAGTCCTCGGCTCCTTCGCCAACGACCCGCTTATCCTTCGGCATTCGAACTTTGATGGTGGCGTGCCGCGAGACCTTCCCCTGTGAAAGCGCCATGTGCACTTCGTCTGTCGAGGAAAACACCATGCCCTCGCCAGGTCGGTCCGGGCGCTTCAGCGTCAGGTAGTAGCAGCCCATCACAATGTCCTGCGACGCACTGATGATCGGTGCACCATCTGCAGGGCTGAAGATGTTGTTCGTCGACATCATCAACGTCGTGGCTTCCACCTGCGCTTCAATCGACAGCGGAAGGTGAACCGCCATTTGGTCGCCGTCGAAGTCTGCATTAAAGCCCTTGCAAACAAGCGGGTGAACACGGATCGCGTTTCCTTCCACCAACACCGGTTCGAATGCTTGAATCCCCATACGGTGCAAAGTCGGTGCGCGATTCAACATCACCGGATGATTCGTGATGACTTCATCCAAAATGTCCCACACGTCCTCGTCTTTGCGCTCCAGCATGCGCTTGGCGCTTTTGATCGTGTCGGCGTGACCGAGGTCCTTCAACCGCCGAATGACAAACGGCTGGAAGAGTTCCAGCGCAATTTTTTTCGGCAATCCGCACTGGTGCAGTTTGAGCTCCGGACCGACAACGATCACACTTCGGGCGGAATAATCGACGCGCTTACCCAGCAAATTCTCGCGGAATCGTCCTTGCTTCCCTTTGATCATGTCGGTGAGCGACTTCAAAGGACGGTTGGACGAACCAAGAACAGGGCGTTTGCAACGGTTGTTGTCGAACAACGCGTCGACCGATTGCTGCAACATTCGCTTTTCGTTGCGGACAATAACTTCCGGCGCATTGAGATCGACCAGCTTTTTCAGCCGATTGTTGCGGTTGATGATTCTGCGATAGAGATCGTTCAAGTCACTCGTCGCAAAATTACCCGAATCCAACAAGACCAGCGGTCGCAAATCCGGCGGAATGACCGGAATGACATCGAGGACCATCCATTCCGGCTTGTTGTCGCTATCACGCAACGATTCGATAATCTTCAGTCGCTTAATCAGTTCCTTCATCTTTTGCTGGCTGCCGGTCTCAGCAAGCTCTTCGCGCAACTTGACCGATTCCTCGACCAAGTTGATGCGCATCAGCAACTTCTTGACAGCTTCAGCACCCATTTCGATGTCAAAGGAGCCCTCGCCGTATTTCGCGCGAGCCTGACGAGCTTCTTCCTCGGTCAGCAACTGGCATTGGCGCAGGGGCGTATCGCCTGGATCGATCACGACGTAGTCTTGAAAGTAAATCACTTTTTCAAGACTCGTGGTTTTCATGTTCAACAGTGCGCCCAATCGGCTGGGCATCGACTTGAAGAACCAAATATGCACAACCGGCGCAGCCAGTTCGATATGTCCCATCCGCTTTCGTCGCACACGGCTGTGCGTGACTTTGACGCCGCAACGATCGCAGATCATCCCTTTGTATTTCATACCGCGGTACTTGCCGCAGGCACATTCCCAGTCCTTCTCCGGACCGAAAATGCGTTCGCAGAACAGGCCGTCTCTTTCCGGCCGATAGGTCCGGTAGTTGATCGTTTCGGGCTTTTTCACCTCACCGAAGGACCAACTGCGGATATCGTGGGGGCTGGCCAGCCCAATCTTCACGGACCCATAATCGTTAATTCGTTCGTATGCTGAAGTTTCGCCAACGCTCACTTCGCATGCTCCTTAATCGTAATGTGGAACGGGAGAAATCGAACGGTAATGCTATCGAACTCGGCGATGGAGAAACTGCCCCCATCGGCTTGTCGTCATTTGAAGTCAATCACAAAGCGAAGTTGCCTTCGCACCGTACGTTGTCGTCAGCAACTCGACGTCCGTTTTAGCCCGACGACAAGCTAAACTGGGTTTTTCTCGAGTTGTAAGTTGAGGCCTAAGCCTCGAATTTCGTTATTCAATACGTCAAAGCTTGCCGGCGTTCCGGCCTCCAACGTGTTTTCACCTTTGACCATGGACTCGTAAATCTTGGTACGTCCCTCGACGTCGTCACTTTTCACGGTCAACAACTCCTGCAGGATATAAGCGGCGCCGTACGCCTCTAACGCCCATACTTCCATTTCCCCGAAACGCTGACCGCCGAACCTCGCTTTTCCGCCGAGCGGCTGCTGCGTAATTAAAGAATACGGGCCCGTCGCACGAGCATGCACCTTGTCGTCAACCAGGTGGTGCAGCTTTAACATATAAATCTGGCCGACGGTGACCTTTTGCTCGAACTGTTCGCCGGTGCGCCCGTCGTAAAGCACGGCTTTGCCATCGTCCGGCAGCCCGGCGTCACGCAGACAATCGCAGATCAAATCTTCCCCGGCTCCGTCGAAGACCGGGCAGATCGCCCGAAATCCGAGCTTCGAAGCGGCCCAACCCAAATGCGTCTCGAGGATTTGCCCCACATTCATACGACTCGGGACACCCAGCGGATTAAGAATAATGTCGATCGGAGTTCCATCATCGAGATAGGGCATATCTTCGATGGGCAGAATCTTCGAGATCACTCCCTTGTTTCCGTGGCGACCGGCCATTTTGTCTCCAACGGAAATCTGCCGTTTGGAGGCCACATAAACCTTCACCATCTGCAACACACCGCTCGGAAGTTCGTCACCCCGCTTCATGCTGTTCAGAGATTGGTCTCGCTCGTCGAGCACGTCTTCAACCGTCGGCCAATTCTCTTTGATCAACTTCTTGCAATCGGAAAGCTTTTGAGGGCTGCGGATGTCCAACTGGTCGAACGTTGCCAAGAACTCTGAAGCGTAATTCGCCACAAATGCCGAATCGGTAACGCCGCGAATTTCGCGGTCGTCGGCGTCGTTCAATCGACGTCCGAGGACCTTCTCAAATTCTTGCAGGAATTCCTGAAAGGCTGCTGCAACCTTTTCGTTGCCGGACTGCTCAATCTTCTTCAGTTCTGCCTCGAACCGCTTGCGGTCGCTTTCCGACAGACTCATTCGTCGAGAGAATTTCTCGGTATGAATCACGATGCCTTCGACGCCGCTGGGCACTTCCAATGATTCGTTCTTCACATCCTCGCCCGCACGGCCGAAGATGGCATGCAGCAGCTTTTCTTCCGGGGTCAGTTCCGATTTCGCCTTCGGCGAAACTTTTCCGACGAGAATGTCCCCTGGCTGCACTTTCGTGCCGATCTTGACGATGCCCCCTTCGTCGAGGTGGCGAAGGGCTTTCTCACTCACATTCGGGATGTCACGCGTAAACTCTTCACGGCCAAGCTTTGTTTCGCGGATTTCAACATCGAATTCATCGATATGTATCGACGTGTAGACATCTTCCTTCACTGTCCGTTCCGAAAGGATGATCGCGTCTTCGAAGTTGTATCCTTCCCAGGACATGAAGGCGACCAGTACGTTTCGACCGAGGGATAGCTCCCCTCTGTAGGTCGCAGCGCTGTCACACAGAACGTCGCCCTTTTTCACCCGCTGCCCCAGCTCGACAACAGGAGTCTGGTTCAGACAAGTCCGTTCGTTCAACCCAACGAATTTGCGAAGCGGATATCGTTTACCGTCCACCTCGACAACGTTCGCGTCGACGTAGGTCACTTTCCCGGCCTTTTCAGCGCGGGTCAGCATTCCGGAATTCTCGGCAACCGTCGTTTCCAAACCGGTTCCGACGATCGGCGGCTCGGTGACCAACAACGGCACGGCTTGCCGTTGCATGTTCGAACCCATCAGTGCGCGGTTCGCGTCGTCATGTTCCAAAAACGGAATCAATCCTGCCGAGACCCCGACCATTTGACAGGGGGAAAGGTCGATGTATTGAACTTCCTTGGCGTCGATCCAAACAACGTCGTTGCGGTGGCGGGCTAAAACTCGGTCACTCGTGATCTTGAGATTTTCCACAGGAGTATCAGCCGGTGCGACGAACACTTCCGATTCCTCGTCCGCACGCAACCATTCGACGTCGTCCGACAATTTCCCTTTTACGACCTTCCGGTAAGGAGTTGTCAGGAACCCGTAGTCGTCGACCTCTGAGTAGACGCTCAGGCTGGAAATCAATCCGATGTTCGTTCCTTCCGGCGTTTCAATGGGACAGATCCGCCCGTAGTGCGAAATGTGAACGTCACGCACCTCAAACCCCGCTCGTTTGCGGTTCAATCCGCCCGGGCCGAGCGCGCTTAAGCGACGTTCGTGTGTCAGCATCGAAAGGGGATTCGTTTGATCCACCACCTGCGAGAGTTCACTGCGGCCGAAGAAGTATTCGATCGCCGCCGAAACACTCTTGGGGTTGATTAACGTCCGCGGAGTCATTTCCTCGACATCTTTGAGGCTCATCCGCTCTTGCACTGTACGACGCAGTTTAAGAAACCCTTTTCGGACTTCGTCGGTGGCCAGTTCGTCGATCGTTCGCAATCGGCGATTGCCAAGATTGTCAATGTCGTCCACATACGCCGAAGGATCGGCCGTCCGCAGTCGAACGAGATAGCGAATCGCGTTGATGAAATCTTCCGCTCGCAGCGTCATTTCATCGTCTGGAATGTCTTGATCAAACTTGCGATTGATGCGGAACCGTCCGACTTGGCCCAACCGGTAACGGTTGACGTCGAAAAACTTCTCGCGAAACAGATCGATCGCCTTTTCGAGTTGCGGCGGATTGCCGGGACGCAGCCGCTGGTAAATTCGCAACAGCGCCTCTTCGTGGCTGGCGGTGGCATCCTCTGCAATACTGTTGAGGACGAGTTGGTCTTCGACTTCCTCGATGTATTCCACGCTCGCGAGCCCGGCACCGGCAATCGCTTCCGACATTTCCTTCGTAATCTGCTGGCCACATTCGACGATGATCTCGCCGCATCGATCATGCCCGACGGGGTACACGATATCTTCCGCAGCATATTTGTCGATCAGCTTTTCGCTGGCGGCAGCCCGAGGCGACTTGGCCACTTTGGTATCGTAAAACAAACGCACCAATGATGAATCGGTCGAATACTGAGGATCCATCGCCCGCAGCAATGTCATCGACGAGAATTTACCGCTTTGGTCGATGCGAACGCCTAACGTTTCCTTCTTGCTAACGAGCAACTCAATCCAGCTACCACGTTCGGGAATCACGCGGCAAGAATAACTCTTCCGCTCGCCGGGTTCCGAACTCAGCACAAAGTCAACGCCTGGCGAACGGTGCAGCTGGCTGACGACCACGCGCTCGGCACCGTTGATGATGAATTCACCGCCGCCGATCATGATCGGCATATCACCGAGATAAACTTCTTCTTCAATCGGCTGTTCCTTTACCAGGCGCAACCAGACTCGAAACGGCCGACCGTAAGTTAACCGTAATTGGCGGCATTCCGTCGGCGAATATCGCGGTTTGCCGAGTTCGTACTTCACGTACTCCAACTGGTACTGCCCATCGTAACTTTCGATGGGAAATACCTCTCGCAGAATCTCTTCGAGACCCTGGTTCTTTCGTTCTCTCGAATGCTTATCGAGCTGAAGAAATCGAGCGTACGATTCAGTTTGAATCTGGGTGAGATCAGCCAGTTCGTAATCGCTTTCGATCGTCCCGAAATTGCGAATCGATTCGGTTTGAAGAATGCGAGTGGCTGGAATCGGCATGAGTCACTCTCTCTGTATTCCTGAAGGAAAATTGCGTGGGCTTGAGATCAGTCACGCCGACCGCGGAACGGGGCGTGTTGAAGACGCAATCGCTGAAATCACAAGTTGGTCATTGAGGTACAAACAGAAGAATGAGGAAGATTCCGAGAAAGCCGAAAGCCTGGGACGCCGTTGCGAATGGTTCACGGGGCGACGGCACACTCCGCGGTTGGCACGTACGTTCCACGGCATCGTGGATGGACATCCGAATC
>JANQRQ010000277.1 GCA_028284485.1 Planctomycetaceae bacterium
ACAGGAGATTTCCAGAAAAATCGTAGGAGCGATTCGATTTCTTGCCGCACGTTACAATTTCCGTTCGTAATTCATTCTGCCAGATAAATGGAGTTGCCCACGTACTCGTTTCCTCGCGCTCGGTTCTCCAAAGTTGCTCGCCCGAATCGGCAGCAAATGATGCGATGTAGGAATCTTCCTGATTGTCGTAAAGGACAATGACTTGCCCGTCATGTACCACCGGAGAAGCGGCAGCACCGTAATCCAAGAATGTCGCTTTGGGTTCAATTTCGTGCGTCCACAACGGCTTGCCATCAAGGTCGTAACAATACAGCCCGAGATCGCCGAACAGGACATAAAGCCGATCGCCGTCGGTCGTGGGTGTTTCCGATGCATATGTGCTCTTGGGGTGCCGTGGAATCGTCGGGCGCCCGGTGTGGGATTCCTGCTGCCACAGCCGCTCGCCGGTTTCCAAATCGAAGCAAAGCACCAACCAGTGATGTGTCCCCTCAGCAGGCGTTCGTACGCCCCTTCCGAGGTACAGTCCCTTTTGCGGAGATACACCTTCCACGTCGCTGACGACGGTCGTTAAGAAGACTTTGTCTTCCCAAACGACTGGGCACGACCACCCCCAGCCAGGAACGTCTGCACTCCACTTGATGTTTGATTCGGTATTCCAAGTGGTCGGAAGGTGAGGATCGTCAGCTGCCACTCCATCAGCATTCGGCCCGCGAAATCGAGGCCAGTTCTCCTGACCGACGGCCGACAAATCTGTTAGCAAGGAAACCAAGACACCCAATAGAATCGTCGATCGCATTTGATCCTTGCTCCTACCAACGGAAATCCATGATTCCGGCGGTTGTACGACTATTCGGCAAGTCGATCCGGCTGATCTATGACCAAAAAATGGCCATGGTCGGCAGTGACGATCAAGACCGATTCCTGCCAGCTACTGTTTTTCTCGACCCAATCGGTAATGACCTTCACCGCCGCGTCGCCGCTGTTTACAGCGCCGATGGAGTTATCCAGGTTGTTGTCATGGTTGGCCCAGTCGACATCGCCGGCTTCAATCATTAACCAAAAGCCCTCTTTGTCGTTTTCGACGACAGTCAGCGCTGCACGCGTCATGTCGGCCAATGTCGGGTTTTCTTCCAGATCTGCAGCTGTATACGTTTCGGCCGTTTTTTGCCTTCCAACGGTCGGATTGAAATCACCATCTGCCGTCTGATAGGGAAGATGCCCCTTGGCAGTGCCGAGACCATAGAATCCGAGAAGGCGTTTCGAACTGCTTGCTGCTTGCAAAGCGGCTTCTCGCAGTCGTGCGGCACCCGAAACTCCTGCAGTCCGCTGGGCGACCACATATTGACCGCCGTTCGCCACATCGACGCGCTGCAAATCAGAATCCGCAATATAAGCCGTTCCGGGTTCGAAGTTCTCGCCTTGCGCTTTGTCCACATTACTTTCGACGCCATGTCCCCCCCCGATAACGACATCGAGACCGGGAAGCGGCTCATGAGGATGGCTAATCGATTTGAGTCCCAACAAATCCCGAGTGAGATCCTGCAAATCGTTGCGATGAACGTTGTGGGCATACGCAGTTGCCGGAGTTGCGTGGCTAAACGGCACACTGCTGACAATGCCCACAGAGTATCCTCGATCCTGAGCAAGGTGCGCAATGGTCGTCAGTTTTTGTCCCGCCACATCGACATTGATGGCATTGTTGTACGTCTTGATTCCAGCCACCATGCTGACCGCTGCAGAGGCTGAATCGGTGTAGGCATGTCGGCCGGGGCTTTGCTTGGGTTGTGAAACGAGGTATTCCGAATCAGATCCGGGCGTCCAAGGGTTGGGACCACCACGCGCGGCATCGTACCCTCCGGCAAGAACACCACGCGGGTTAGTTACCGTTTGTGTATTGACGTCGGCTGTCGTTCCATCGTTATGGGGGCTGGTGACCGCATAGCCGAATTGAGAAGTTCCGCTTGCATCGTAATCTTGAAAGTGAGTTCCCGTACCGCGGCCCGTTTCATAGGTGACCTTCCCAAGGTTATGGATCGAAGCAGCACGAGTCGTCTCCCAGTCCATTCCATCAAAAACAATCAGGACTATGTGTTTTTTCCCCGCATCGAGGGCAGCATTTTGCAACTCGAAAATGTTGGTCTGATCGAGATATTCCGCTTGCGCGTTGACCGTGTTATGGGGAACGCGGCCATAGAGACGAATGACCTTAGATTGACTTCGAAACAGACTTTGATCGCCGGAATAGTCACTCAGATCGATGCCGGCTCCAGCCCCCTTCGTTCCGAATGTGTAAACCGGGACGAGCCGATTGGTGTGCGTGCCCCAAAGAGTATAGTTGTCCGGCTGCCATCCCCAGTGCGCCACCGGTGATTGTCCATTCTCGACGGCCAGCCTTTGAAGATCACGTATGTGGTCACCGCCACTCGTAGGCAGCGGGCTAATTAGTAGAGCGACAGTGATAGTATTTCTAAGCATCCGTAATCCGTTCCCCAAGCGAAACTGTGACTCCATTTGATTCTTCTTGTTCAATTCTGTCGGAAAGAGGATTTCAAAATAATTACAAGCGGAACATTCTCAACAACCGACGACTGTCAAGTCAAGGACACCAAAGCGAATGGCGCCAGACCGACCCGAAACAAGCGGGCAATATGCTGACTTCACCCACAAAGACCTAGTATTTTGCCCAATTCGGAACCGCATCATGCGGTCTGAGAACGGTGAGGCGGCACATTCGATGGAATCTTTAGCCTGATCCCTGCCGATTTTCAGCATTCAGTTCTGGATGTGTCGATTGACGGTGCGCCCTCACAATTTTCGACCGGGCAGAACACCAGAA
>JANQRQ010000280.1 GCA_028284485.1 Planctomycetaceae bacterium
CGAATCCGCGGCTGATCGGCGTCGAGGTGGCTCGCCGGAAGACCGGCGCGCCGTTCCAACAGCATTGGGCCCGCAGACTGAAGTCCGGTTCATGGCGACTTCGATCTCTTGATTTACAACCGATTCAAATAGCCGATGGCGTGGGACAAATCGTTGTCAAAACATCGCAATTTGCAGCCCTCGCTGGCACATTGCGTCGAGACAACATGTCTTAAGCATAGTCGATTTCGCACTGGATTGGGAAACGTACGGAAAAGATTTTGGATCTCGCCGCCAGCGGAATTCCATCAGCGATAATCGTGCCGAGAGTGGGCGATGGCGATTCCTGGTTGGGGATGACGTCGGTTGTTCGCCGATTCGAACTCGGATACCGATTCGAGCTTGTCATTGCAACTCACCATCGCGGGAGAGGCATCGATCGGCGTTAAGACGCGCAGCGTGATTTCACGCCTGCCACGAATGGCGACCAGCGAAATGCGAATGCCGTTCTCCAAAACAAATTCGTCCCCGACGCGCAGCTTGCGTACGAGATTGCGAAAGCGTGGTCGTTGATATTTTTCGACTTCAGTGTGGTCTCGATCCATGGAATGAGCTTGCCCGGTGCCTGAAAGGTCGATGAATGTGTTCACAGTCCGAAAGCGTATTACTCGGGAATCAGCGACCTTTTGACAAATAGAAACAGTTGTGAGGAACTTCGGCGGCAGCCAACTCATG
Organism: Planctomycetaceae bacterium; assembly: GCA_028284485.1. Taxonomy (GTDB): domain Bacteria; phylum Planctomycetota; class Planctomycetia; order Planctomycetales; family Planctomycetaceae; genus JANQRQ01. The sequence goes on from JANQRQ010000280.1 coordinate 715, forward strand.
GATGCGACGCGTTGGGTGATCGAATGGAGAAGTGCAGATCCGAAACCTAGCGAATCGAATTTGCCCCGTGGCACTCTGTTGAGATTCCTGTCGCGGCCGGTTCATTCTGGTCGCACATTCTCAACTTTTGGAGAATCTGCGCGCCTCCCGCAAATCTTAACCGTTAGTAGCCCAGACCACAGGTCGCAACGAGAGCAAAACAAGATATACACCGTCAATGTAACGACGAGTTTCGCTTGGCCAAAGTTGAAAGCGATTGTTCGGAAGAATGTCGTTAGCGTCTTCGACCGCGTTGAGGTGGGCCATCGATCTTCTTTTCAACGACCTTCATCACAATCCCGAAACCAAGCGCCAAAACTTCGAGGACGCCGAATATTATCGGCAGCCAAATCTTGTTTTGGAATACATAACTCATCACAGCAACGCCATTCGGGATTTGCACAAAAGCATTCGTGATGAAAGTTCCCTTCGAGCCACGGCCAAAATCGTGGAGGCCCTGCTGTTCTGTCGCGTATGCCGCTGCGCAAAAAGCCCAGCCAAATAACGCGATGCCCACCATCAATCCGATGAGAACGACAGACGTGGATTGTTCTTCGTCTTTTTTTTGCATGTCAATCAATCCTTCGGAATTCTCCGCGCGGCTGTTCTGAATCGTTGTTTCCTAAAGCAATTTACGTTTTCTCATCGCCATTCCTGGCTCGTGGAAGCCGGCAATCATAGAACAAAACGCGATGGTCGCGGCCATAATTCAGCGTATTACGCTGCAGCCGTTCCTGCTATTTCTTGTGTCTCGCCACCGCGCACACAAATACGCAATTCGAAGGTCGTCTGTAACTCGAATTGTATCTGTCAAAAGTGTAACTGTCACGAAATTAGTTTGCCGTTGCTTCGATTGGGATCATTGGCATGTGACGGACACGTTCGAACAAGACCACCAGTTTTTGGCGTCCATCGCCCAAGCAAAGGCAGCAAACGCTCGGCAAATCTCGATGCGGTATTGTCATGACAAATCAAGTTCTACTTCGTCGGGGTCGCATTCTATCCAGTATTCCTCATCGTCAGGCGGTGAATAGATCCGCGGATTATCATCGGGATGGAACAACGGCAGTCGCGCAGCAAAGCGGGCAGTTAATACGGCGACCTTTTCGGGTGAACCAGCGGGGGCCGAAGTCGGTGCTTGTGGGTCGATCGTCTCGCGCAGATGCGTGAACACCGAGACATTCGAAAATACTGCGCACAGAGGAGGGGTTTCCTGGAGCATTGTTGCAGACTCTTTCTACATCTGTTTGCGTTGCTGTTTGTCATGAACAGCGCGAGATTCGAACAGAAAACAGAACCGCAACTGGGTCATTCGCTGGGCCGGCGCATTGCTCGAGGCGAGTGCGTTCTGATGGAATCCCGCAGGTGGCGACTCGTGCACAGCGGGGCCATACTCTATGCCGCCACGCTGCATGCGAAACGAATGCGAACGACGCAACAAAGTTGCCGACGGCCATCATTTCGATCGGTCGCGCAACACACGTGTGGTCATGCCGAACGCGCTCAACGGCGGGCCGGCACCGGACCGATTCCAGAATGGCCGTTGCGTTGCCAGACATCGGTCTGCCGCGGGCCGGTGCCGGTACCATTGAGGCGTGGCATCGCGCAACGGCTTCCTTGGTTCAACGCAGTATCGATTTCTGCTTGTCACAACAATTCGGGCGGCCATCAGTCGGGTCATCGCGACCGGGCGCGCAAAATCCTCTGACCGACGGCGCGAGCAAACGGTTTCGTTCATCGGTTGCTCGAAAACTCAGTCCGCACCTACAGCGGCAGACGGGCGGCGGTCCCTGACCGACGAGGGGCAAGTAATGTACAAATGTATATTAACATGTCGCCGGCAAAATCGCAAGTCCAATTCCCCAAACTTCGATTCGTATCGGAGAATTGACCCGCAATGAATCGCCATGGGGAAAACAGTTGCGTGATTTCCGCGCGGCAAGTTGAGCCCCGCGTACGCCGGGGTAGGAATCCAGCAATCCGGGCGGATCCACGTATGGCTAAGTCTCACGCGAAGTCGCGAAGAGGTTAGGGATCGGTCTCACCGCCACTGCGTAAGACCTAATCTTCTGTGGAAATGTTTCGATGAGATTTTCAGACCACGAAAGAGTCGAACAGCACGAAATCAAAACCATTTTTCGTTTCTTTCGCGCATTTTGTGGTTCAACGAATCACTGAGATGAATATTCACCACAGAGGACGCAAAGAGCGCAGAGTCAGAAATCCATGGACACCATTTCTGCCTTGATCACGCGCGCTCGCATCCGCAAAGGAATCGAAATGATCCACAAGATGCTAGTTCTTGATCCATTCCTTCATTCTCCCCTCACTGTGTCCTCTGTGAACTCTGTGGTAATGGATTTTCTCACGCGAAGGCGCGAAGCCGCTAAGAGTTTTCCTACCCTGGCAACTTAGCATCTTCGCGCAAGACCCATTCGTATTCGGAATCGATGCGGCAAATCAAAGAGCCGTAACCGAGTCGGCAAGCGGCTTAAGCGTGAATTGTTGGAATCGTGCAACGGTCGGTTTCAGATAAATCTCTAGTGGCTGCCCCACACCGGTAGCCAAGCAACCGGTGCCACCCGTTTTCGTTTCTTTCGCGCATTTCGTGGTATCTGTTTTTCTCTCCGTGGTGAAAACAGCTGCGTCATTCCCGCAGAGGCGGGAATCCAGTCAATAGTCTTCAGCCACGGATCAGTACAGATTCTCACGGAGGAGCTGAGAGAATCGGAAGTAGATCAGTGAAATCGGTGGTTGAAGAACTTCTTGATGAAGAGTTGTTACCGCAGAGGACGCAGAGATCGCGCGCTGATACCACCGATCGTGGAGATGAGCGGTTGTTTTTCCCTTTGTGTCGCCGATCGTGAATTCATATTCAGTCGAACTTGAGCAACTGCGATTCGCTCGGCAGGAGCCTCGCCCATCCGTATCTGAAAACGGAAAGTATTCTCAATTCTCTCGCCTTCCGGCGGGGCTGCTATTGCCGCCAACCGGTTGTGGTTGATTCCATAACTCATAATCGGTCACAAAATCGGGGTCGGCATTTTCCGAAGGGGGATACTTGTCCCGCAGCCGATCAATGGTGACGGGGGAAAGGCCCCGCGCACGCCACCAATTGCTGTCGGTGAACTCCGCATCGGTAACGTCCGCTTCGTTCAGGCGAGTCAGCGACAAATTCGCCCGGTTGAATTTTGCGGCTTGTAAGTTGGCCCCCGACAGGTTGGCTCCGGTGAGATTCGCTTCGGTCAAATCGGTCATCAACAGATGGGCGTCGGTCATGTCGGCGAGCACGAATGTCGCTTTGTGCGCGATCGCCTGCTCGAAAGAGGCACCCCGGCACACAGCCTCGCGCAAATCGGCATCGGTCAAGTCGGCGAGCAGCAGATCGGCTTCGACCAGATCGGCTTTTCGCAGAAATGCGCCGGCCATGTTGCAGGTATGGAACAACGTGCGCGTGAGTTGCGCCCCGTTGAAGTCGACCTGAAACAAATTGCTTTCATTGAGCCGGGCGTTTCGGATATCCGCTCCGGCGAGGTCGGCTCCCGCCAAGTCGAGGCCGACCAGCTTCGCGCTTTTCCACTCGGTGTTGCCATAGCCGATGAGGTCGAGAAAAGCGGTCGTTCGCTCCGATGCGGTTGAACCTTCGTGACAAATGATCCAAAACTGATGTTCACGCCCCTGATCCAGCAACCGGCGCGAATGATCCCTGATCATTTGCGTATTGATCGCAGTAAACACGGCGAGTAACGCAATAACAACCAGCAGCAATAGCCAAGGACTCTGGCGGTTCGGGAGACCTGTAACGATTGCCCGTTCCAATGCGGCAACTCGTTCGGTGAGAGGGGGTTCGTTGCTCATCTTGCGCTTCTCTCAGTCGGGGGAAATCCCGTAGGATGGATGTCGACTCAATTCGACCACAGTCCACAGGCCGATCAAGACGGCTCTGTGTACAAAACTATATCGTGACCGGCCGTCGATTGGGAATTGTAAACAGATTTCGCGGTATGATACCTGCGATACCCATTGATCGGCCGTGTGGCCGTTCAAGTCCGTCGCATCGCCAGATGAGGTGTGCTTGTCACCAGAAACGGTGGTTAGTCCCGTTTGAAATTGATCGGCAGTTTGGTTGATGAATCGTTGAGGATTGGCATTTGTGACGAAACCCACAACGACAATTCGCAAGTCGAAAAAGCCGCTACGCGGCTGGCGGCGGATTGTGTTTCCGTTGATGGCTGTCGTCGCGGGTGTCGCCTTTGTCGGTCTGATCGAAGTCGTACTAGTGGTGGCCGACGTGGGCCGCCCCCAGGACTACGTGGATCCTTTCGTGGGGTTCAGCGCGATTCATCCGTTGTTCGGGCCGGTTGCCGAAGACGAGGTGTACCGCACGGAAGCATCGCGGTTGCGCTATTTCGAGTCGCAGGAGTTCGCGCTGGAGAAACCGTCGAACGGGTTTCGGATGTTTTTCCTCGGTGGTTCGACCGTCCGCGGCCGCCCATACCAGGTGACAACCGCGTTTCCCAGTTGGCTGCAGTTGGAACTGCAAGCCCGTAACTCCGAGCACACGTTCGAAGCGGTCAATTGTGGCGGCCTTTCGTACGCCAGCTACCGCTTGATTCCCATTCTGAAGGAAGTGCTGAAATACCAGACCGATCTCGTCGTGGTGGCGACAGGGCACAACGAATTTCTCGAGGATCGTACCTACCAGGAGATCAAACAACAAAATCCTTTCGCACGTTGGTTTCAGGAGCAGGCCTATTCTCTTCGCACGGTCACTTTGGCGCGAGAAGCCTTCGGCGCAAAGCGAGATAAAGAAGAAGGTGTTACTGTCCTGCCTGAAGAAGTGACTGCCGCACTCGACAGCCGCACGGGGTATGCCTCGTATCATTACGATCGCGAATGGCAGGCAGGCGTGATCGAACATTTCGAGCAGTCGCTGCGCACCATGGTCGACATGTGCCAGGATGCTGATGTGCCGTTGATTCTGGTGAAGCTGGGCGCCAACTTGCGGGATTGCCCACCCTTCAAATCGGAATTGCGGCCCGACATCGAACCGGAAAACGAATTGGCATGGTACGAAGAGTTTTCCCGAGGAACCGAATTGGACGAACGAAGTCCCTCGCGAGCGCTCGAACATTACCGGGCTGCGGAAGCAATCGAGGGCGAGCACTCGTTGCTGGCATTTCGAATTGCGCGTTGCCTCGATCGTTTGGGACGGCCTGTTGAGGCCGGTTTGTATTATCGCCGCGCTAAAGATTGGGACGTCTGCCCGCTGCGAATTTTCGATTCGATGCAGGAGATTGTTGAACGCATTGCCGAAGAAACCGATACGCCATTGGTCGACGTACGTCAGTTACTTGTCGATGCCAACTCCGACGGAATACCCGGCTACGATTTGTTTATGGATCACGTTCATCCGACGATTGGTGTGCATCAAAAGATTGCTGCAAGCTTGGCAGACGCCATCGCGGCCAGCGGGTTGGTGCAATTGGACGAGTTCTCCTCGTTCGAACGCCGTATGTTGTATCGAAACCATATTCGCGCGCTCGAATCGTCGTACTTTTCCAACGGGGGTCGACGCGTTCAATGGCTCGAGGGCTGGGCACAGCGACAGCGTTTGATTGAAGAGACCGGCCCGGTCGACGAGCGGGGATTGGAAGACTACGGCCATCGTTGTTTCGACTTCGAGGATCTGCCGACCGCCTTCGATGCCTACGAGGCGGCTTGCGAAATGGACCCGAATTCGCCGCGCCGCATTTTGGACCATGCCTTTGAGTTGTTTCAACAAGGCCGTCCCGGCGACGCGTCGCTCATCGTGCAGTGGATTCGCCACGCGAACCTCCATGATGGAATTGATGCCGATTTGACGGCAGCGGAGTTTGTCGTGGCGGTCGAGTTGGAAGAGGCGTCTGTCGCGACGGCAGTTCTCAATGAACATCGCGAATTGTTGTCGAGTAGAGACACACGTGATTCGTCTTGGCTGGCTACCGCGGCAGAAACCTTGCCGCGCTTCGAAGCGGGCGGAGAGTGAGCGACCATTCGTGGTCCCGCTCGCGGCCTCTTTTTCTACGAGTTCACCAAAGCTCCACGGTGAAAGCAGAGAGGTCATTCCCGCGGAGGCGGGAATCCAGCGTCCCAAAGAGATCGACCTAAGGCCAGGTCTCACGCGAAGGCGCGAAGCCGCTAAGAGGTTAAGAGTCCATCTCACCGCCATTGCGTGAGATCTAATCTTCTGCGGAAAAGGTTCGACGAAGAATCGGGACCACGAAAGAATCGAAAAGCACGAAAGCACGACTGTTCTTCATTTCTTTCGCGCTTTTCGTGGTTCAACAAATCACTCTGAAGAATTCTCACCACAGAGGACGCAGAGAGCACAGAGGCAGAAATCGATGGACACCATTTCTGACTTATTCACGCGCGCTGACATCCGCGAAGAAATCGACAGGAATCACAAGATGCTAGTTTCTGATCCTGTCCATCTTGCAAATCCTGTCTTGCATCCTTTCGTCTCCGTGTGCTCTGTGAACTCTGTGGCAAGATATTACTTTTCTTAAAGCCACGGAGAGTACTGAGAGTTGAATCGATTCCCGTTTCTCGCTTGCGTCACCTCGCCCTCTGGGGGAGGTCACGAATCGCGGTGGTCGTCGAGAGTATGAATGACGACATGCTAACACCTCGTCGTGTCTTACATTTTCCAGTCTCCGTGTTCCCCGTGGCTCCGTGGTGAATCTTTTATGAATCATGGTGAAGCACTGGCAAAGCCAGCGGCACGCGCTCCATCACGCACTGGCTCACCCATTGGCACCCCAAAGGCAGCTTACGCCGGCATTTCCGGATTTGATCGAATCGACCGAAACCTGTCCTTGAAAGCCGAAAACGAAACCGATCACTATGACAGCCCTTTCTGCATCGATTACGATGGAGACCGGCGTTTTCGACGACCTATGATCAGCCTCAACAAACCCGTGCGGAGACAGGTCCCATGGAAAGAATCATCAACCGCCGCCAGCTACTCAAGACTTCGCTTGCCGCCACGTCGGCACTCGGGGCCGTGCATTTGTCGTCGCACACAAGCCGGGCAGTCGATTACGCCAAACCGGCTCCCGAAGCCAAAGGGCTGACGGCTTACCTCAACCATTCGAATCTGCTACTCCGTTGGAATAATCTGCCGGTCCTCGGCTATCGCGCCCATCCCACACTGAAGTATCCTTATTTCTGTCCACTCAATGGACCGGTTTCGGGGCAGTCGTTGACGACCGAAAGTGCATTGCCGTATCCGCATCATCGTGGATTATGGCTCGGTTGCGATCCCTTAAACGGGGGAAACTACTGGAGTGATGGACCGCTGTCGGAAGGACAAATTCGTTCGGTTGACCTGCAACTGGTAGAACCGTCCAAAACTGAAGAGAAGCCGGCGACGCAGGCCACGTTCACCGAATCGTGCGAATGGGTGCGCGAAGGGGCGTCTTCGCCATTCCGAGACGCGCGTCAATACACGGTGCGCATCGTCAGCGACCGCGTTCGATGCATTGATTGCGAATTCGTGCTATCGGCCCTCGAAGAGATTTCGATCCGCAAAGCGAAGCATTCGTTTTTCGCGATGCGGGCGGCGGCGGATATTTCGCCCACGTATGGGGGCACAATGATGAACTCCGAAGGGGGCGTCGGAGCGGAAGGAACGTACGGGAAGGAAGCCGCCTGGTGTGGCTATTTCGGTCGGCGGGCCTTGCAGCCGAATGTCGTCGAGGGAATTGCGATCATGCATCATCCCGATAATCCATGGCGACCGATCTGGTTCACGCGGGATTACGGACACCTTTCGCCTTCGCCGTTTAACTTTCTCGACAAACCGTTTCAATTGGCCAAAGGCGACACGTTACAATTGAAGTATCGGGTGGTGTTGCACGCGGGCGATCCGCAGGAAGCCGGCATGAATGGCCTGTATCAGCAATGGCTACGCGATGTGTGAGAATTGGAATCGGCTGTACGCATTGGTCTCATAATTATTGTCAGGTCGCAACGTCGAGAATGCACTGCTGGGTAAGCCAACAGTGGCACACTTGTGTGATAGTAAATGGAAGCCGTTGTAGAAGCGGAATGTGTCAATAGATGACGAAGATTTGTATTGCTGTTCGAATCTGTTTGATTTGCTTGGGCTTGGCGTGCGGTACGACGTTGAGCACCGATCGCCCTGTGCGCGCCGCGGATGAGGTCCGCTTCAATCGCGATATCCGGCCGATTCTGTCCGACAAATGCTTTTTGTGTCACGGTCCCGATGCGAGTCATCGCGAAGCGGAACTTCGCTTCGATGTGCGAGAAAGCGCAGTCGAAGATCGTGGTGGATACTACGTGATCGCGCCAGGAAAACCGAACGACAGCGAATTCATGGCCCGCATCACCAGCGACGACAGCGACGTGCGCATGCCTCCGGCCGATTCGGGCAAGGAGCTTACGTCTGCTGAAATTGAACTGCTTAAGATGTGGATCGACCAAGGCGCCCCTTACGAAGATCATTGGTCGTTTATCCCGTTGTCGCGACCGGACGTGCCGGCTGTTGGCAAGTCCACTTGGCCGAAGAATGACGCCGACCGGTTTTTGTTGGGTCGCTTCGAAGCAGAAGGTTTACAACCGGCCCCCGATGCGGATCGCGTTACGCTGGCTCGCCGCCTGCATTTCGACTTGGTTGGTTTGCCTCCCCAGCCAGAAGTCATCTCCGCATTCAAAAACGACAAAAAACCGGGTGCGTACGAACGGCTCGTGGACGACTTGTTAGCGTCACCACATTTTGGCGAGCGAATG
>JANQRQ010000291.1 GCA_028284485.1 Planctomycetaceae bacterium
CAGTACAGCGGGAACGCTTTACTAATCCAGGTCGTTTTCGCTCCACCGCGCGGCGCGATAATCGCTAACTGTTGGCCCCGTTCGGTATGCAACCGAGCGAGTCGGTCAATCAGCCATTCGTGCATGCGCGATGGGGCGCAAGTGAGGTAATGTCCCAGGTACGTTGTGGCCCATTCACTCAGAGCCGGCCGATTTTCCCCGCCGGCGAGTCCCGTGCGCAAAGCGGTCAGGTGTTGTTTCAGAGCCTGACGCTCCTTCGCGTTCATCGACGGCAGCAAGGATTTGATCGATGGCAGCCTTGGCTTGATCCACTTCCACATGATCGGTCGTCGCGTTTGGTTTGTGTTGCAGCCGTTCTTTGAGTCCGAGGATCTCGCAGCGTTTGTCGATGCACCAGGCGACGCGTGTCAGAAAGGTGCCGTCCCCCGTCTGCTTACGTGTCGTCTTTTCCGCCCGCGACTTCGCACCGTCGGTCCAAACAGCCTTCGTCGTTTCGTCGTCCTGACAGGATCGTCGCCAGGCTGCCCACGCCACCGATTCCAAATGATCGATGCGGGCCAACTCCTGCGCCTGAGCAGCATCGACACGTCGCAGCGAGGACTGCACCCACCCGTCGCGAATCACTTGCAGCTCGGCAGTCAGTTGTTCGAGCGAGATATTGACTTGGCGGGCAATGCGGGTTTGTGCCCAACCCATCAGGTACAATCGCTCGATCGCTTCACGCCGGCTCAAGTCGGTTGAGTTGGGATGACTTTGATTCATTACGCGATTGGGCGATGCGATCGATGTTCCGTTGTCAGAAACGGGAGGGCGAGGCTCCTGCCGAGCCGAATTCAATTGAGTTACCTTTCACCGGATTCCCGCCTGCCGCCTTCGCGGGGGCATGCTAACCGCGCGGGAATGATTTGGCTCACACTACTCGCATTCACTGGCAAAGTTAGTGGCACGCACCGAGGATTTGTCAGCCTCGGATGAGCACGGATTTTCACGGACTACCTATCAGAGTTTGAAGGATTGATCTGTGTTCATCGGTGTTATCTGTGGTCTAGTAACGTGCCAGGACATGTCCTGGCCTACACTTGGTGTCGACCGTTCATCGACTCTTTGATGCGGCAGGAGCCTCGTGATCAGTGTGTTCCCAGGCGGGACCACCCGAGGGGCGGAAGCCTGGAAATGAGATGGTATATGTCACCTCCCCCGCGCGCGGGGGAGGTCGGACGCGTCTGCGTCCGGGAGGGGGTCGCTTTCACCAACGAGAACAGCGGCCGAAAGGCCTGTCTTTTGTAGTTTCCCATTAACATATGCCCTCTCCCGTGCCTGTCGGCCCGACCTCTCCCAGAGGGAGAGGTGACTTGTTGTGGTAGTATCGGAGGTTTGCTAGTTAACTCAGTTCAACTGGCAGCTATCGAGCCGCAAAAGTCATTCCCGCGAAGGCGGGAATCCCGTTTCAGCTCTTGATCTTCAATCCGAACCCGCGGGCTTCGTGCGGGCGCGACGGGCCGACGTATTCGAAGCCGGCTGTCAAACGATTGGTGGCCGCAGTTCGCTGGAGCGCATTCGAAACGGTGTTGTGGCTGCGTCGCCGAGAAGCTCGACTTGGTTTGCGGCGCATGATCCATTTCTTCGATGCGGCGCGGCTTTTGATCAGCCCCGGATTCGATGTCGTGCTGGAATAGGGTCTTCCTGATGCACGAAACAGCGACGCTACAAATTCACTCATCGCCGTCCCGACGCCGACTCCCTGATAATCGGGCAAGCAGACCAGCCGATGTTCCCTCCAGCCGGGTCGGTGTGGGTGTGGAAATGGCAATACCGCGGCGAAGACAGCAGGTTGATTCTCGATGAAGCCGGCAAAGCAGACGGCAGCACGATTGAGGCGCCCACTTAGATAATGATGTCTGTGGAAAAGGCGCCAGGTTTCATGATGGACGCGACAAACGGTGAGGCGGATGTTTGGCCGATTCGGTTTAGTTGGCAGCTTGCCGTTTTCTGTCGATTGCTTGCGGAGCCTTTCATACCTCCACTGAAACAGGTTCCCTGCCGGCTCGTAGATCCAATCGGGATTCAGCCAATCGATGATGTCTTCATGACAGGAAACCGCCACGAATTTTTGCTTCAATCGGCGGACGGTTTTGGCGACCGCGGCACTTCCGATGCGGGCGACCGTGCGATCGACGACCGAAGTGAATTCATCAATGACCAGCGGCTTTTGTGCGGAACTGCCAATGCCATTGTGGCCGGAATCGCGGCAGGCGCCCTCTGCCAAAGCGCGGGCCAGGGTCGCCCGGAACTGTTCGCCATTCGAGAGCACACGAAATGGCCGTAACCAACTTGGCACGCTGGCGAATCCGACACTGGTCAATAAACGTGTGACTTCGCGGATTTCGAGCGCCTCGGGGAACGCATCGACCAGGCTGCGATCGGCAGGCCATTCGAACGAGCCGGCGACACAACCGGGAAATAGTTCACCGGCCAATGTGGTTTTGCCGCATCCCGAAGGGCCGACGATCAAGCCAATGTTCCAAATACGATCCTCAATCGGCAGGTCGGCTGTCCACCGCTCGCGGCTTTCCTTATTGGGGGCGACATCGAAGAGACCTTCGAGCTGCATGACGCGCGGCGAGCGGACGATCGGTACGCTTTTTAAGAAATCAACGCTCGGCATCGATACCCTTCGCTGTTTAATCTTTCGAGCAGATCGCGTTGATCCGCTTCGTCTTGGCAATTGACCACGATTTCAAACGTATCGCGTAGTTCATCTGACTGATCGCTGCCTTCATGATCGCTTGGTGATTGTTGCGGCTTTTGCGCTTCGGCAATCAATTCCTGCAGCATACTTTCGACAGCGGGCGAAACCGGTTCGCACCGATCGATCAGTTGTCGGAGCTGGGCTTCGTCCGTTCCGGCCATATTCGTCAACGGATCGTGCGTGGCGAGAATCAGTTCGGCTTCGCGTTCGTCGACATCGAGCACCAGCACTGGCACCAATTGGTCGGGCGTGGTTTCAGCTCGCAGATGCCCATCGATTAACTGCAGCGATCCATCGTCGCATTCTCGAGCGAGCAGCGCGTCGGCGAAACCAACTTCCGCCAACAGGCCCTGCAGGCAGGCACGTTGTTCGTCGTTATGCAGCCGCCAATTCCGCGGATTGGGTCGCAGCTCGGAGGCTTTGACCCGGCGCAGTTCACGAATGCGGTCGCGAATTTGCATGGAGGGTGGTCTTCCGTTTTCAGAATGAATGTCAGTCAATAGCCACGGCTACGTCACCTCCCCCAACGCGGGGGAGGTCGGACGCTAATGCGTCCGCGAGGGGTCTCCTTCACTCACGAGAACGCCAACCGAAAGGACAATAGTTTGTAGTTTCTGATTGACATATGCCCTCACCCGGCCTGCGGCCGACCTCTTCCAGAGGGAGAGGTGACTTAGTATGTGACGATCTGGAGACAGTCCATGACGACGTGTGAAACGGCAGGGTGGCCGGGGTTGGACGGAGCGAAGCGGAGGAAACCCCGGTTGTTTCGAATAAACGTCAGGCGATAGTCCCACCTACAGCTTTGTCACCTCGCCTGCGCGGGGGCAAGCTTTCCGCGTGGGAATGACGATGTCGTAATGCGAATCGTTGAATCAAGTGCCTGTTCGCGACTCGGCAGCATTCACCGTCGCAAAGGCGGGATCATGAACGGCGCGCAGGTCCTCGAACAGCTTCACCAGTGTGCCCCGTTTTTCGGGATCCTTCAGTTTGTGCTCTAACGTCAAACGGAACAGACGCTCGAATTCGGCCGATCGCTTGTCCGGATCTTTGAGGTCGTCTCCGAGTTCGCGAATGCCACGCACCATGCCGGAGTAATCGCCCACTGCGTAATCGTCGAGGACGGACGGTATGCGTGTCAGGCCGACTTCGCGCAGCGTTCCACTGAGTTTGGCTGCCGACCGACGCCGTTCTTCGACGCGGGTGTCGGCCCGAAACATCAACTTACCGGCGAAAAACATGCCGATGACAACGAAGGCAATCGGGAGGTAATCCATGATGGAACTTTCTTGTTGGATTCACATTCGAAAGGGGGTTTTCAGGAACACGGCTCAGCAGGAACTTCGCCCTCCCGGTCTTTACGTTTCCTTTCTCCATTCCGAGGCGACGCCGATTCCCAGTGATGCGGCACCTGCTAAAACGAGCAGCCACAGTTGCACTGGCTCGGCATCATCCAAGATTGCCGGTTCCTCAGGTCCGAGATCGGGAATGGGTTCCGGGGGTGGTGTCGGCGTAATCGGTTGTGGTTCAAACGGTCGGCAGTAGGGGCCTGGGCAGCGCTCGCGGATTTGCCGGTTGATCGACGATGCCAACTCTTCCGGACCGGGGGAAAGATTCTCGCCGGTCGCTTTGAAGATCACCTCGCCGTTGCCGCGCTGTAAGACGACAGCCGGAAACTGCGGGATGGCGGCCTCGAATCGCTGCCGGTAGATCGGATCGGACGGCGTGTAGAGATGCCAACGCGTTTGACTTTTCAAACTGACCAGCCGCGAATCGGTTGCGAACCAGGCCACAAGGCGGCGATCGGTTCCCCGGCTTTCCCAATCGTCGTGCAGAAACAAACTGGTGTGCCAAACGTCGCCATCTTCGGGAAGCTCGATGATTTGCTCGGCGATAGCAGCTCGGTTGCTTGCCGCACGTGATCCGAGTCCCGCTTCCGATTCTTGATGCTGAACAGCGACGTTTGAGGTGACAGCAGCGGTCAAGATCGTCAGCAGTACTTTGGTCGCCGGCAGAACAACTGTCTTCAAGCCGCCGAATGTGGCTTTGAGAATGGTAAGCATGGGGACGTTCCTTGTGATCTGATTGAAGCTTTCAGCGTTGGGAGGGCGAGACTCCTGACGAGCCGAAATGGATGAGCTGCGGTTCAATGGATCCCGCCTATGCGGGGCAGGCCACGACCGACCTCTGCCAGAGCAACGGATTCCATCTAGGTAAAGACGTCTTGCGCTAGGGCCCCATTTCAAGTCATTCCCGCGCGATAAGCTTGCCCCCGCGAAGGCGGGGGGCGGGAATCCATTCGGAGCGAGGAAGGAGCGTCGTGATCATTGCGTTCCAGGCAGAGCCTGGGAACGAGGTGGTATATGTCACCTCCCCCGCGCGTGGGGGAGGTCGGACGCAATTGCGTCCGGGAGGGGGTCTCCTTCGCCTTCGACCGCAGCGACCGAAAGGCCAATCGTTTGTTCTTTCCGATCGACATAAACCTTCTCCCGGCCTGTGGCCGACCTCTCCCAGAGGGAGAGGTGACATTGTCTTTGTTGCTGCCAATTGCGATTCGTTTCAGAGGAAGAGGTGATGCCACATCTCGTTGTTGTGTCAAATCGAGGTCTGTTCAAATCCAGGGAACGCGCGGCGGCGGCTCGTAAATCGGTGTAACCGCCCATTGCCAGCCGGAGTTCTTCCATTCGCTGAGAAACGATTGACGTGTACGCCAACGAATGCGCGAGGGATCGTTGTTGTCGAGCAGGCCGGCCCATGTGTCATCGAGATGCACCAGGCAAACCATGTGCGCACCCCCCTGCACTGTGACGCCACAGCCGCGACGCGTGCGGCACGCCCATTCCAAGAAGTCAATGTCGCCGTTCGTCGTGGCGGCCCAAGTGACGCCGGCGGCGTTGAGTTTCTGTTCGAGCCGCGACGGAATCTCGCCGGAATGATGATTGGTCCTCCACCACTGCGCCAGCTCATGTCGGCCTTGCCAACGAAACAGCATGTACAGTGACGCGTGCACGCACGAACCTTCGCCGAAGAGTGACCAATTGCGAATTCGCCACTCGGGTGGGATATCGACGATCGGGATTTCTGCGGGAGCGGTGTTGATGATTGCCGCACTGGTGTCACCGGGAATCGAGACCGACAAACTTTCCGATTCGTTTAGACAGAACGTCGCGATACAGCCAACGATCGTTGCGGTTGATAACAAAGATTGATTCATGGGGATTCGAGACTTCCGTTTGACTTCGTTTCAGATTTCAGCGATGGGAGAGCAAGCCTCCGGCTGAACCAAGGATTTTGATTTTCACCGCACTGGATTCCCGCCCCCCGCCGGCGCGGGGACAAGCTAACCGCGCGGGAATGACGGTTAATAGACCGATCAATTTCATCGGCTTCGAACACTCTTGCGAGATTGACACCATTGACCGAATGCCCTCACCCGGCCTACGGCCGACCTCTCCCAGAGGGAGAGGTGGCTTGGTAACGGGCGAACCGGAGACCTCCCGCAGCAACATAAAGAGAAGAATCGGAAGCATGGAACCGATCAATCTCGACCACAAACTCAATCCTGCTCATCTTGTTCATCCTGTCTTTCGGTCTATCGGTCAGCGTTCGCTCAGCGGCTTCGTGGTGGAATCCTCTTAACTTCTCACGAAATGATGCGCTGGCAAAGCCATTGGCAGCCCGGCGGCGGAATTGCTGCGTGCTCAGACTGGAGCCGACCTCGATCCGAAGGTGGAGCATCGCCAGCGCCATCCGAGGTCGGATCACTGTGCGCCGACGCATGTCTGCTCGGAGAAGGAAAACTGCACACTTTTTGGTAAGTGCCTTGGCGGACGAGTTGCCGCAACAGCGATGCCGGATTGTGCCGGGTTGGGTTCCGTCGATTCAATCGGCCGAGCCGTTGAACAATGGCGGAAACCAATTCCGAGCAAAAGACCTCGTTGAGATCGGAGCTCAACAGTCGCGAGAGTTTCAGCACACGCGTTCCCGAGAGAAGCGCTCCACCCATATCGTAATCGATGTTGCGCTTCACAAAGTGATTGATGAGGATCGTCGTCAGCAATCGCGATTCCTGCCGGTTAAGGCGATCGATGGGGGAAAGCCGATAGATGTCGACGCGTCCGCCAGATTTTGTGTAATCGGCAATGCGCGCCGTTGGCCGGTGCGCCTGGACTCCGCTGACCTTGTCTTTTCGAAGCAGGCATGGGTGAGGACACATCGTCGTCGATTCGATCCACAGGCAGTTTTCAGTGACAAGACGGCCTGCCGACACATGCGCATCGTCGGGCACTTCGCATAAGAGTGCGACGTGAGACGGTCCGGATCGGAGGCCGGCCGGAGCGACCGGTGACCAGGTTCCCAGGCTGATGATGCGCGAGGCACGGTCGGTGCCGAAGCAGGCGGCAATGTCTCCAGGTTGAAAGCGAAATGGGGGCATTGTACGGGCTTAGAATCGTTTCAAGAGACTTTGTATTAGCAACCACGAAAGACGCGAAATCGACGAATGGGAAAGGATCGACTCGTCGCGGATGACTTCCGAAACATCATTTCCGTGAAGGCGTCGTTCCGAGTTTCTGTTGGAACGAGGTGGTATATGTCACCTCCCCCGCGTGCGGGGGAGGTCGGACGCGTCTGCGTCCGGGAGGGGGTTTTGTTCATTCAAGAGTACAGCGACCGAATGGCCATTCGTTTATAGTTACCGATCGACATATGCCCTCTCCCAGAGCGCGAGGTGACCTAAGGTGTGGAGCGGTCCGGAGAACACTCCATAATTCGGTTCAGTGAGGCAATCACCCGACAAGCGATTCGATACGCGTTTCGACTTTGGTCAAGCGTTGCTCGGCGTTGTCTTCCCGTTCATCGAGATCTGCCAAGCGCTGCCAAATGCGATCGTGCTGACGGGCGTTGGTTTGAATCGCGCGGTTCAAGCTGCGCAGGTGCGCATTCATCAACGTGAGATTGCGATCGACGCGATACATCCAGGCGGCAAATCCGCCGAAGATCGAACAAAGCAATGTCGCCAATCCAATCCAAGCTTCCGGTTGCAGGCTCATCAATGTCGTTCCGAAAAAATAACCCGGCGCTGTCTCTCACCGGCGAGCTGTAATAGCTTGCGGGAAACAGTGCCGGGTTATTCCCGACGACCGGCCTTAATGGACTTGTCTGGCTGTGAAGATCAATCTACCAAAATAGTGTACGTATGTCAATATCAATTGATCCAAAACTCAGCATTTTTCAGAAGTTTCTGCAACGATTCACCACACAGACAAGAATGTCTGTGCCACCTTTTTACTTGGTTTCTGTGTTACTTGGTTTCTGTGGCAGAGAATTGGGTGCCGTCTGTTTTCAAGGTCACGAATGTCTGTGCCACGTATTGCGAAACGATGAATCGGTGACGAGAACTGCGAATCGATGAATCGTGAACGAACAAGCTCACCGACTTTCGAGAAATTTGCCGCAATGCTGCAAGTAATCATCAAGGGCGGCGTTGAGTGCCGGTAGCTGGCTCGCAGGGAATTCCAAATCGTTATTCTCGGCAGCTTGTTCGATGGCAGCCGCGATTTCTCTTGTTGTTTCCGCAGCCAACGTTGAAGCGGCTCCCTTAATCGTATGCGCGAGCCGATGAACAGTTTCGGCATCGTTTTGATGTAAAGCTTCTGCAAGTCGTTCACGAAGCAGCGGTGTTTCCTCGTACGAGGCCTCAACGACAGCCCGCAACAAATCGGGATCGCCCCCGACCGCTTCGAGGGCGGCGTCCCAATCGACGACGGGAATGTCTCCCCCATTATCTCCCGGTTGCGATTTCGGGTTTGGTTCGACAGGGCTGTCGGTGGCGAGTCTGTCCGAGGTGGGTTCCACGTGTCCGCTTTGTTGAGAGAGCGCACGATGCAATTCGGCCTTACGAACAGGTTTCGAAACGTAGTCGTCCATGCCGGCGGCCAAACAGTTTTCCCGGTCTCCTTTCATAGCGCGGGCCGTCATGGCAACGATGGGAATTCGCGATCCGCTGGTCTGCTCCAGTTCCCGGATTCGTCGTGTGGCATCGAGACCGTCGAGAACCGGCATTTGGACATCCATCAGAATGAGATCGAAGTTCCCGTTCTGCCATTGTTCGACTGCCTGCTGACCGTTTTCCGCGACGCTGACAGTGTGTCCCCATTTGGACAACAGTCCGACCGCCATCACTTGATTCGCTTTGCCATCCTCGGCTAACAATATGTTCATCGGTGGGACGGATTGATGCTCGACCTCGGAGGCTGCGCTGGACAGAACGCGGTCGGCTCCGACCAACGGACCGACCGCCAGCAAAATCGCCTCTAACAGTTCGGAATGCTTCACTGGTTTCATCAGATGCGCGTCGATATCGAGTTCTGCGCAGCGCTGGATATCACCTTGTCTTCCGCCGGAAGTCAGCATGATGAAGGCGGTTTCTTTCGTTGATGCGGTCGAACGGAGATTCTCCGCAAGCGTAAAGCCGTCCATCTCCGGCATGTTGACGTCGCTAATGACAAGCGGCGGCGATTGATTTTGATGTCGCATTTGCTGCAGTATGTCGATCGCATCCGGACCACTCGTAACGGTTTCGACCGACATACCCCAGCTTTGCAGCATCTCTTTGAGAATTAGGAGATTTGTTTCGTTATCGTCGACCACAACCACAGAAACACCTGTCAGGTCGGGCAACTCGTCATCGGAGGGAGGCTCCGTTCCCCGACCGAAGTCGGCGGTAAAGTGAAACGTACTGCCCTCGCCCGGTGCGCTGTCGACCCATATTCGTCCGCCCATCGCATCGGCGATGCGTGCAGTAATCGCCAGGCCCAATCCCGTCCCGCCGAATTGCCTTGTCGTCGAGGTGTCGACCTGTTCGAAGGCGGAAAAGATTTTGTCGCGCTTTTCCTCGGGAATGCCCAATCCCGTATCGCGGACCGTAAAGTGCAGCGAGACCGTGGAGTTTTGTTCGGCTTCCCGCTCGACATCCACCAGGATCTCTCCATGTTCGGTGAATTTGATGGCATTGCCGACCAAATTCACCAACATCTGGCGGAGACGCACCGGGTCGCCCGCAAGCCAATGCGGGACATTGGAATGTACGTGCCAAGCCAGTTCCAAGTCTTTGGCATGGGCGCGAAGACCCAACGACTTGAACGCGTCCCCCACCTCTTCGCGAATGTCGAAATCGATCGATTCGAGTTCGAGCTTTCCCGCTTCGATTTTGGAGAAATCGAGAATTTGGTTGATAATCGACAGCAGCGATTCGGCAGATTCAGAAACAATGGTGAGGTAATCGCGTTGCGTACTGTCGAGCGACGTGTCGAGTAACAAATCGGTCATACCGATCACGGCATTCATCGGTGTGCGGATTTCGTGACTCATATTGGCCAGAAAATCGCTTTTGGCACGGTTCGCCGATTCCGCCGCTTGCTTGGCCGATCGCAGGGCGTCTTCGGCCTGTTTGCGCGCCGTGACGTCAAACACACTGGCCAAAACTGCGACACGTCCGGTCAGTCGCACCGGGTTTAAACCAATCTCGACGGGGAATACACTGCCGTCTTTGCGCTGTCCAAATATGGTCCGGTCCTGCCCGAGCGACCGAGCCCGCGGGTTCTTGAAAAAGTTGACCCGCTCGATTCTGTGATTCGCACGCAATTGATCGGGAATCAATCTTTCAATCAATTCGCCAATCAGTTGTTCCCGCTTGTATCCGAAGACTTTTTCGGTGGCCGCGTTGACGAGTTCGATTTTCCCTTCGTGATCGACAACGACCAGCGGATTGGGAGCCGAATCAATCACCCGGCGAAAGTTGGCCTCGGCCTCTTTTTGCGCGGTGATATCGTGAGAAATGCCAAACGTGCCGATGATGTTTCCGTGTTCGTCCGGCAGGGGGACTTTGGTGGTGGAGACCCAGCTTTCGCCTTTATCGATCCACTGCGGGTTTTCTTCTTTGCCGATCATCGGCTCGCCAGACTCGAGCAATCGCTGTTCGTCTTCGCGCGCACGGGCGGCGTACTCTTCGGGGAAGAAGTCGGCATCGGATTTTCCGACCATCTCCTGCGGTTCAGATTTGAGCCGACGGGCCAGGGCGCGGCTGACTCGTAAAAAAGTTCCCTGGGTATCTTTGAAGTAAATGGCATCGGGCAAATGGTCGAGGAGCGTGTGCAGCAGGAATCGCTCGTGGCCGAGTTGTGCAGTACGGGCTTCGACTTTTTGATCGAGTGTCTGGTTGATTTCGTTGAGCTGGCGATTGATGGCGAGCACTTCGTTCTCGGCATCGAGATAGGCCCGAATCGCATAGACGAGCGCAGCCAGATAAGCGGCCAACCGCAGAATATGCCACCACCACCAGGCGGCGTCCCATAGCGCCGACAGTTCGAACAACAGACCAGCGGCGCCAAACAGAATTGTATGCACGGCAAACAGCCAATCTTCGCGACTGTAACTAATGTGGAAACGGCGGACAAAGAAGAGCCCGGCGATAAAAAAGCCAATGCCGCCGCCAATGTTGAGCGCCTGCGCCAAAAGCGTAAACTGCCCGTCGACTGCCATCGTCGGAATCCGCTCTGCAAACACACACGAGAGCACGCCGAAAGTAACTGTGAGGACCAACACCAACCATGGAAACCGAAAGTTCAGTCGGCCGCCGACACCACGCGGACTGAGCCATACGAACGCAAACAGAAATCCGCCGACAAACGTGGCCGTGCTATGCAGCCAGACAAAGTTATTACCCGGTTCGACAGCGGAGTGAAACAGGTCGAGCACGCCCATTCCGGTCAAGGCACCTGCCATCCAAGGGTAATGGGTGGCATCTTCTTTCCCGATTTGCTCGACGAGCAGAATACCGGCGATGGCGATCGCCATCAGTCCGCCGGTTGCTTCCAGAAGAGAATGGATCGGTAGATGGGCGAATCGCGATTCGGGAAGAAACACCGCTGAAATGGCACTTCCCAACAACGGAAGAATCAGCGACAGCGCGATTCCGAAAATGATCCAATTGAAACGCTTCTCGGCCCGCATGTCAGTTACCTACGACATCATGCGGAGATGTCCGTCGAAACGATGACGGACCCAGTTGTCGGCCCATCGAGAATCGTCACTTTCCCGGAGTACCACTGACGGATCTTTCCGCCGTGAATTGCGATCGGTTTGCATGACAATTTGCGATAGACGAACGACTGTGGGGATTCCAGAACAACGAAAACAACATCGAAACGAAAATCGCCGGGGCCCGTGAATGCCACAGCGAAGGAGATGCGAAAGGAAGCGAACTTTCGACAATCAAGATCTTAACACACGATTCGTAGGGTCAGCAACAGGATAGTTTGGAGATCTGTTGGTGGGCCGACTTGCTGCAGACAACATTCCGCAACAATTCATCGAGATCTCCGATGTGCAACACGTCGGGCGAGTATCTCCCGTTCCCTGTTGAGGTCGACTGTTCTAAACTACGACCAGTGTGTTGATTGTTTGGTAGAGGCAAAGCTCTCTGCCGCTCCCGATGGTCTTTATCAATACAAAGGAGAATCCCCATGCAGGCGACGATGCTGTTTCTGGTTGGTCTATCCGCGAGTCTGTTGGCTGCACCCCCGATGCAACAATCAGTGGCACCGGTGTTGGGCCCCAAGGCATATCACGATGGCGATGTCGTCGAAATCACCGATGTCACGGCCACTTCGGCGAAGTTGGAACACGGGGACACTGTGCGTGTGAAGGGGCGCGTTCGTCTCGACAGTCACGAGTCGGCGAATCTTTGTTTGTACCTTACACAAATAGTCGGCGACGGACTGGAAGAAGTCGATCGAACGCAGACGGTCGAAGTGACCAAAGGACTGCACGAGTTCGATCTGTCGATTACGATTAAACACAAAGGCGTGTTGCATTTGACGTTTTACGATACCAAGACCGGTTCACCGTTCGGCGGGACCTACTTCGGAACGCGTGAGCAAATGCAACAGATCGCCGATTGGGATGTCGGGTATTACCTGACACGTTGAGTCGGTCGAGAGTTTGCACCGGGCGCGGCCCCGCGGCTGAAGCGTCGTGGCAGCCATGCCAAATCATTGCGGCAGGTAACCCGACGCGTGAGCGAGGGATTCATCGATCGTAACCCGACGCGTGAGCGAGGGATTCACCAACCCATCTTGGTCCAGGTCATACCGCACGATCTTCCGGGTGGCTGGGGCGTTATTCGGGATCGAGTGACGCACGCCCAATGATTGTAGATGTAGCCATTGATGAATTGAGATCGACTTAGCCCCAGGTAAGTTGATCGATCTTTGATTTTCCTGGGGCTATGTACGCTCATTGATCGTTTCGCGTTTCTTCCGGACTGCATTTGGAACAACCATTTGCCAGTCTCAGAGCGCCCCAGCCACCCGCCAAAGCGACACCGACAGGAATGTCGGTGCCACCAAAAAAGAACTGGCGTTACGCCCAGCGCAAAAGCCGCTTCGATTCGTCCCTCACTCGCGCGTCGGGTGACCTAAGAAATGCAACTCGAGTTGGATGCCATGGCCACGTCGCGTTTGCAGCGTGGCCATGCGGCGTTAGTTCCGAGTATTCAAGCCATGGCCGAAAGGCGACTTGCCAGGAATGCAATTTTCAGGGTGGCTCGCGGCGCGATGAGACAGCCGAATCGTTGTACCGAACGGATTCAGGAATAAGCGAGAAATGATCCGTAAGCGTTCACAGCCCCAGAAAAGTGGAAGTGGGATCCGTTCCCCTGGGGCTAAGTCGATTTCGATTGATCAAACGCGAAATCTGCAATCATTGTGCAGAAACCATTCGATCCTCAATAACGCCCCAGCCACCCGCCGTCACATGCAACTTACGTATTAAGAAGCCGGCTCATCCCACGCGACAAAAAATTTGCTGGTTAGGTATTCCTTCCAGAATTCTGCCACTTGCGTGAAGGAAGCTTCTTGCTGGTGGTCGATTTTCAGCCGGTAACAGAAGTTAGATGATCCGAGATCATTCGCAGAACAGAATGCAGAATAGCCTTCGTCGGATTCGCCAATCCATCGCGTGCCCGATTCTGACATAATGAAGCTCCCCAGCCGATCGAGTTCGGAGAGCGTATCTTCCAACGATTCCGGATTGGCCGCATACATTTTGGGGCGGTCGGTGGCGTTGGAAAGATACGAATCGATGTACTCCAGGATTTCGCGAGTCGTTCTCATGACGCTTCCTCTCCGATTGTAATCGACCAACGTTTGACACACGTTGCCGTCGATTGTAGCACGCTGCGCTGACACCGACCGCGCGCCCTCGTTAGAATGAAATTCGGAAGAGCCTCACCTGGAGCGCGGAGAAATTGGTGTCAATTCGCGGATCTTTTCTCAGCTTGCTGCTGGTCGTGCTGTCGACCGGAAGCCTGATGGCACAGGACACCGACGTCGTTGCGCGATGGGATTTCGGCACCGAGGAATCTGCACCACTGACGGCACATGGTGGTGTCAAGCGGGATCAAGCGGGACCGAAACCGCCAGAGTTCCCCGATTTTGCGGAGAACAATACGGCAGTCCAACTCGATGGCAACGGGGCGTATCTGTCGGTACGCGATTCCGGCCCCAGCAGCCGATTCGATTTCACGAATGGCGATGCGATCACCCTGGAAGCCTGGGTTCGGCTCGACGGCCATCAGGAAGGCCGCTTGATGTACGTGGTCGGCAAAGGCAGGACAGGCGCTCCGCGATTTGCCCGCGACAATCAGAACTGGGCGTTACGGATTTTCAGCGCTAGCAAGGTCGCGAAACTCAGCTTTCTGTTTGCCACCGCCCCGGGCTCCGGCAATCAACATTGGCACCGTTGGACATCGCAAGCCGGCTTCGAGGCGGAAACTGGTTGGCATCACATCGCAGTCGCGTATCGCTTTGGCGAGCCGGATTCCATTCGAGGTTGGATCGACGGACAAAAAACTGACGGTATTTGGGACATGGGAGGAGCCACTGACCGGCCTCCCGTCGTTGATGATGACGCGGTCTGGATCGGCTCATCGCGAGGTGGCAGCCCCAGCAACAGTTTTCGAGGTTGGATCGATTCTGTGGCCATCCATCGTGGCATTCTCGGCGAGAAGCAGATGGCGGCGAAGTTTCGTCGTGCCGGCGGCCCTCAAGTTATTAAGCCTCAACCGGAAGTCATGCCCGACCTGGGCGAAATACCGAACGGCCGTGTGCTAGTTACATTCTCTGAAGCCTTGTCGACTCACGAGCGCTGGCCCAACGTTGGCGAAATCTGGCCTGAGGAAACGACTCGTTTGCTGGGTGACGAGTTTTTGTTGCCGCGTATTCCGCTGCGCTACGACGACTGGGGGATTCGCGCGAGTTGGCAGGCACCGTTGCTGTTACGGATAGCGGCAGATGTCGATTTGCCGCGCGGATCTCAACGATTCTTGTTGCGAGCCCGTGGACTAAGCCGACTGTGGGTCGATGGCGAAGTTGTTGCTCGGACGGAGGCCATCACCGAACGTCCACCCGATGGTGAGGAACCGATTACGCCACTCGCCAAGCCGCCACTCTCGGGATTGCGCGTCCATGGTTACCACCAACAAGAAGCCCTCGGCGAAATCACGATTGAGAAGCAAACGTCTGCTGAGTCCCATCGGAGTCGCGTGGTGTTAGAAGTCGTAGTCGGCGGCAAAGATCAACGGACCGAAACGGGCGAACTTTGCGTGGCCGTTCAAACACAAGATGGCACGTCTTATGAAATCTTGCGGCCGTCCAAACAAGAAAACCTGCCACTTACCGATGCTGCCATCGGACGGGCACTTGCTCGAATCGAAGCCTCGCTGTCCCGCTACGACGATCGCAACCGTCGGCGAGCTTCAGCAACTCAAGAAGAATTCTGGTACCGCCGGCACGAAGCGGCGCGCGAATGGGCTGCACAGCATCCTGCACCTGAGATTCCGAAATCGTTTGATCAGGCGCCCCTCCATCCGATCGACGCATTCATTCAGGCGAAGATCGACGACGCCGTTTTGCAACGATCACAATCCGACACCGAGCAGACTGCGGAGTTTCACAATCACGTTCTACCGGTCCTGCGTGAGAACTGCTTTCGCTGTCATGGGGAAAAGGAACAGGGCGGCTTGTTGCTGAATTCGCGGGAAGCGGCCTTGTTGGGTGGCGAATCGGAAACTCCGGCCGTCGTTCCCGGCAACTCGGCGGCGAGTGAATTAATCGCCCGAGTCAGCAGCGACGACGAAAGCCTTCGCATGCCGCCGACCGGTAACGGGTTGTCGTTTGCGGACATCGCCACATTGACCAGCTGGATCGACTCCGGAGCGCACTGGCCGCCGCCGCCGATCGCTGCCGACGAAATCGCGATCGGGCCGGCCATTGGCGACGCGGCGTTTTTGCGAAGGGTTTATCTCGACACGGTTGGTGTTCCGCCGACCTCTGCCGAAGTCCGTGAATTCCTGAAGGATACGAGTTCACGGAAGCGTGCGACACTCATTGAGCGCTTACTCGATGACGAACGGTATGCGGATCATTGGATCAGTTTTTGGCTCGATTTGTTGGCGGAGAACCCGACGCTGATCAACCAATCGCTCAATAGCACGGGTCCATTCCGCTGGTTTTTATATGACGCTTTGCGCGATAACAAGCCGCTCGATCGGTTGGTGACCGAACTGGTTTTGATGCGGGGCAGCCCCTACGAAGGGGGAAGTGCCGGTTTCGAATTGGCGGGAGAAAACGATGCACCGTTAGCGGCCAAAGGACATATCGTGGCGTCCGCGTTTTTGGGGATCGAATTGCAATGTGCCCGCTGTCACGATTCTCCCTATCACAGCACGACACAGCGCGATTTGTATCCGCTGGCAGCCATGCTGGGCCGCAAGTCGATGACGGTTCCCGACACCAGCCGCGTGCCGGATGCATTCTTTGAGAAGAAATCTCGCGAATCTCTCATCCGGGTGACGCTTAAGCCGAGCGAACCTGTCGCCGCGATGTGGCCGTTTGCCGATGCGACCGGAATCGAAGATGGCGACGACCTCGATCGACTGATGCACAATCCGGACGATTCCCGTGAACGGCTCGCCGCGCTGATCACAGCTCCCGAAAACAGACGTTTCCCACGTGTCATCGTGAATCGATTGTGGCAGCGTTTGATTGGTGCCGGTTTCGTCGAACCGGTGCATGACTGGGAAGGAAAGCAGGCAAGCCACCCGAAACTGCTCGATTGGTTGGCTCATCAATTGATCACGCGTGATTACGACCACAAACATGTCATGCGTTTGATTCTGACATCGGAAACTTATCAGCGGGAGGCGACGGGGCATAACCGCGATGTCGCCGCCGAGCGCCGGTTTTTCAATGCACCCGATCGTCGCCGGCTGACTGCCGAACAGATTGTCGATTCTCTGCATGCCGCCACCGGCTGTTCCATCGATTCCGAAGAACTGACATTCGTGCATGACGGACGGCGAGAGTTTGGGAAACGGCTGAGCTTGGGAAATCCTCAGCGGGCTTGGATGTTCGCCAGCCTAAACAATGAACGAGACCGGCCCAGTTTATCGCTGCCCCGCGCGCGCGCCGTCACCGACGTCTTGCAGGCGTTCGGCTGGACCGGCTCGCGCCAAAAACCGATCACCGAACGAGATGGTGAGCCGAACTTGTTGCAACCGGGAGTACTGGCCAACGGTGTGCTGACGAACTCGTTGACGCGTGCCGGCTATGGCACTGAATTGGCGCGGTTGGCGGTCGAAGCGAAGTCATCACAGCGACTGGTCGACGAATTATTCTTGCGATTCCTCAGCCGACGACCGAAGCCTGACGAACGGAAGGCATTTTCTCGCGCATTAGCGCGCGGATTCGATACTCGGCTCGTTCCGAACAACGAGGTGACACCACCAGACGAGTTGCCGGAATTACCGCTCGTCACTTGGTTCAATCACCTTCGGCCGGATGCCACAAAGATTCAACAGGAAATCGAACGCCGCGTTCGTCGCGGACCGGCTCCCGATACACGATTGCGGCGTCAGTGGCGGGAAACCTACGAAGACGTCGTTTGGAGTTTGGTCAATCATCGGGAGTTCGTCTGGATCCCGTAACGTTGTCGTTATGAGAAGAAACAGTCGGCCGGTTTCAGCCGTCCTGACCAAAAATATTCGAAAGCCAATATGACTGCCAATTACACAGGTTCATCGAAACTGAATCGACGACAGTTGCTCGCCGGCGGAGCAGTCGCAGCCGGTGGAATGGTGCTGCCAAGGGTTGGCACGGCAGACTCGTCAGGCGATCTACTTCAAGGTGGAGCCGAACATGTGATTTCGATTTGGCTCGGCGGCGGCATGGGGCAGATTGACACGTTCGATCCCAAAGCCAAGGGCGATCCGAAGAACAATGTCGCCGGCGCCTATTACGATGCTATCGAGACTGCTGTTCCCGAAGTCGAGGTTTGTGAACATTTGCAGCAACTGGCTCCGCTGATGGACCGCGTGACAGCTGTCCGCACGGTTCATCACGAAGTGATTAACGAACACGCTGCGGCGACCAATCGTATGCACACCGGCCGACCAATCAGCGGGACGGTGACTTACCCATCGTTGGGCTCATTGATCTCACACGAATGCGGTGCCGCCGCAGATGGGGCACCGCCATACGTCTTAATCGGTTACCCGAATATTACGCGCGGCCCGGGGTTTCTTGGGGCCCGGCATGGGTACCTTTATCTTACCGATACCAGCCAGGGACCGGCGGGATTGTCGCGGCCCGACGGCGTCACACCGGAAAGACAATCGCGTCGTGAGAACTTTTTGTCCGTGTTACAACGAAGCGCCGAACCAACGGATGATACGCGTCTACTCGACTACGACGCGGCCATTGCCCAAAGCCTGAAGCTGAGCGGTCCCGAGTTTAATCGTGTGTTTCGATTGGACCGAGAGTCGGACGAGTTGCGGACGCGTTACGGCGGCGAGTTTGGTCAGCGTTGTCTGTTGAGCAGGCGGCTCATTGAACGGGGCGTCCGCTTTGTGGAGGTCTCGCACAATTTGAATTTCCTGAACGGCGCCGGGTGGGACGTCCACAACGAAGGGATTCTGCAACAGCACAAACTGATTCAGGAACTTGACACGGCCGTGTCGGCATTGATTGTCGACTTGGAAGAAAAGCGATTGCTCGACAAGACGCTAATCGTCATTACGACCGAGTTTGGTCGACCGCCCGAGTTCGATAGTGGTGGTGGACGCGGGCATCAAGGGACCGCCTTTTGTTGTGTGCTGGCCGGCGGCGGACTCACGCATCGGGGAGCTTGGGGCCAGACCGACGAGTTATCGAAATCAGTCGTGGCCGATCCGGTGGGTGTTCCCGATTTGTTTGCCACAATCTGCGCCGCAGTCGGCGTCGATTACCGCAAGAATTTGTACGACGGCGACCGCCCCGTCCCTATTACCGACCGCGGACAACCGATTTCGGCGCTGTTCGCTTGACGTTGTATCGATCGGAATGATGCGTAGACATGGCACCCGTACACTGTTCGCGTGACGTAGGTCCAATCGGAATAATGCGGAGGCATGCTGACGCGACTCGGCCGTCGCACGCGGCGTCTGATCAGTGAGTCAAGCGATTGTTCAACGCTTTCCTGACTTGGGCCGCATTGCAACGGAAAATGGCTGAATTCTGGACACGGATATACTACAATAGGGTCCAGAAAGCGTCGCCACGACTGGCCGACGCAAGCGACCGGGACGCGCCGGTTGGGCTCCGCTCACAATGCTCGTGGGCAAATTCACTCGCGCGGGGTGAAACGCAACCTGATGATGGGCATATCGAGGTTGTATTGTTCCGACAGACACTCCGAACGAAGGGGCCATTTACCAATGAAGAGTTGCCAACATTTTCCGGGCTGTTCGCCGCGATCGACAATTTTCAAGCGACGGGGCTTTACGATCGCCGAACTCTTAGTGCAAATTGGAATCCTTTCAGTCCTTTCAAGTTTGGTGCCTGCAATTCAGCCCATCTTTCTTCGCGATGTGTATGCCCGACAGCATGCACGGAGCGATCTCGAAGAACTGTGCGAGGCCGTCAGCGATTACATTCATGATATCGACAATCCGATTCCGGAGGATCTGGCCTCAATCATCGATGAGCTGCCGGATCGCTTTGAACTGATCGAAGAAGAAGATGGCTCCTCCGTCGACGTGGCTGCGAATGGATTTCGGTATGAATTATTTATTCACCGGAGATACACTCATGAGCGATCTCGATTTCAGAATGATCCCCGTTATCGCTCCCTGGTCGATTTTGTGATCTGCGCAACCCCGTCGTCGCCGGAGCTGATCAACTCGGAATTCTGTGTCGAATATTTTTCCCGCTACGACGACTGCTTGGTTAGGGAATTTCCGTTGGACGAGGGATTCGATCCGTTGGCGAAACAACGATTCTTGCAGCGCCTGGGATTTCAATTCACCGAGTCGGCCATGCAAGACGGCCATTCTGCTGAGGAAACGGCCGGCTTTATCCGGTTTATTGATTACGGAGCGGTCCAAGACACGCTGGAACAAGTTGTCGATGCGAACGGCGACAACCAAATCACGCTGAAAGAAATCAAAGACCTGGAAGACTCTCCGGTTGTTGGCGGCTTTGTCAAAACCTGGAGCGATACCTACGCCATCGGAAAATACGGCGAGCAGATCGACCAGATCAGTGCACCGATCGAAGCGTTTGATTTCAGAGAGGCCCCAGCAGAGTTTCTGACCCAGTACTACGATTTGAGAGGCCAATTGTCTCAGGAGCCCGCAAGCGGAGCGAAGCGATCAATCGCTGCGAGCGCCGCTGCGGCTCAAAGGGCGGCCAACAAAGGCAACCTGGCCAGAGAACAGCGCCAAAGGGAGATCATCCGCAGAAAGGGACTTCGTGCCTGGCTTCGAGGCCGTCTATCCAACGAGAGTATCGAGTTGCTCGATTACTCGCTCAACGTTCGGCAAGCGTATCTCGAAGATGAACCTGACTGAGCCGTAGCCCGGACCGCGGAGCATCGTTGCGATGCTCCGGCACAGGGGCGACAGAGCGCGGCGACCTTCCGGACCAGCACTGCAGTTGGTCCGTTTGACTTATGATTCATCGCTTCGCCGACGCATCAGTGAGAGGTTCCTCAATGGTAACCCGACGCGTCAGCGAGGGACGAACTCATTGCCGCGATCATGTCGCAGCGAAACGGCTCGGCGGGAGCCTCGCCCTCCCGAAGTTACCATGCAAACATGGCACCCGTACGCTAGTTCAAAGTCTTCAAGCTCTGATCGGGAGGTCACTTGCCAAGAATGCTATGCGTGCGTGGGTGGCTGGCGGCACAATGAGACTGCCGAATGGTTATTCCAGATGGAGCCAGGAAAAATCGCGGATCGAGCAAAGAGCATTCACAGCCCCAGGAAAGCCGACGATTGATCAGTTCCTCTGGGGCTATGTCGATTTCGATTCACCAAATGGTGCAACTGCAATCATTGCGCTGAATTGATTCGATCCACGATAACGCCCCAGCCACCCGATACAGCCACACGGACAAGAATGTCCGTGCCACCCGAGCAAAGTAAAAACGCCCACGCGGAACAGCCGACGCGGGCATTTGCAAGTTCTTGTTTGTAGGTACTGCCGACATTCTTGTCGATGTTTTCGCCAACCGAGCGAGTGATGGCCTCGCCGATCGCATTGCTATTCCGGCACTTCTTCAAAACCGAAGATCACGCCGAACGGCGTCGTAAAATATGGTTCGCCCTGTTCGTCCTGTCCGAACGACATGACTGGAAACTTCGGGCCTTGCAGCGAATAGTTGGCGATCACCTTCTTGTTCGCTTCATCGTAGTGCAGCGCCCAAATGTTTCCGCTGACGTAGTCGGCATAAAGATACATACCGTACAACTTCGGCAGATTCTTGCCTCGGTAGACGAACCCGCCGGTGATCGATTTGTTTTTATTGATTTCGTCGTGCACGTATTCCCAAATCGGCTCGATCAAATCGTCACGCGGGCCGGAACCGTTCGGTTGGAATTTATGAGTCGCTTCTCGCAAGTTCCATCCGTAGTTTCCGCCGCGTTCGATAATGTCGATTTCTTCCCAAAGGTTTTGTCCGACGTCGCCGGCCCACAGATGTCCGGTTTCGCTGTCGAACTGCATCCGCCAGACGTTCCGCAAGCCGTACGCCCAGATCTCCTCGCGAACACCATCGCCCCGACCGACGAACGGATTGTCGGCAGGGATCGCATAGTTCAAGTCGCCCTGTTTGCGGTCGACATCGATCCGCAGAATTCCTCCCAACAGCGACTTCAGGTTTTGGCCGTTTTGAAAAACGTCGTTGGCTTTACCGCCGTCGCCCAACGCAATGTACAAATATCCGTCGGGCCCAAAGACAATCGTTCCGCCATTATGATTCCAGGCGGGTTGCTGGATCCGCAGGATTTCTTCTTCAGAACTGGGATCGGCCTGGTCGGGATCGTCGCCGCTCACTTTGAATCGCGAGACGACCGAAACATGCGGCTCGGCCGATGTCGTGTAGTACAGGAAGAATTCGCCATTGTTCTTGTAATCGGGATGGAAAGCGAGACCGAGCAAGCCTTCTTCGTTTTCTTTGTCTTTGTAGGTCACGCGCGATTCGACATCCAAAAAGACCTTCGAAGTCGACACGTGAGGAGTATTTTCAAAAACACGAATCGTGCCATATTGTTCGGCCACAAATACGCGGTTGCTACCATCGCCGGCATGCGTTACTTCAATCGGTCGGCGAAAACGAGTTTCGGGCTCGCGGTCGAACTCGAGACTTGTAAAGGCGGGAACGGCTCGAACCGCTAACGGCGTATCTTCGACCTGCGCCGGCAGCGATGTCGAGTTGCTGACTGCCAAGGCGAATATGGCCAGAAAAACTCCGAGCGGGACAATACCGAAACCGACATGGGAGCGAAAATGTATCATGAGATTGCGCTGGGAAAATAGATTCACGTATGCCACCTGTTCTCTAGTATCGTTTTCAGAAAGCGTGAGACCCTCCTCCCGCGCGGTCACAAGGTCTGACCTCGATAAGACCGTCCTTTGCGGGCGCAGGAAGGAGTAACTGGCTCCCATCTGCGAAAAATCGGATTCCTCACTTCGAAAATTCTTCTTCGAAGATAACCGAGATTCCGCGTTGAAACCACACTGCCACAGCCGACTTTTGCAGAAGAATCGAGGCTTTTCCCATTGAGAAACCGTCGAATTCTACTCCGCGGGCACCGAAACCCAGGCCGGAGCGGCCTCGCGAACTTGGGACTGCGAAAGCGCTTGCGGAGAGGCCGACGGCCGAATGGGATTTTCCCCATAAACGACCAGCCGATCGGGCCGTGCGATCAGCAAATGTTGATCGGTCAGCACCAGATTTCCCCCCGTCTCACCGTAGAGTGCCCGTAAGTCTTCGCGACGGATCAGGCGACCTGTTTTTTGATCGATGACATACAGAAACTCGCGTGTCGGCCAGTAGACAGTCTCGCCGACCAACTGTCCCCGGCCGTAGCTGTGACCGACAGGATCGGGAAAACCGATTCGCCAGCGTATCGTTCCACTCGCCATGTCGATTCCCCACAGAGAATTCCCGCTGACGATGAGAACGCCATTGGCCACGCCCACTAAATGGCGGATTCGGTCGCGGGACGTTCTGGCCCAAAGTTGAACACCCGAGTCGGCATCGAACGCCATGATTTGATCGCTATCGCGCGGGGCGACGATCAAAACATCTTGGGAAAACAAGCAGGGCTTCAAGCCCGGTTCGCGCAGAACCGATCGGTCCGAATAATTCGTCTCCAGGGAAACGTAGGTCACGAGCCAGCGCAGGTCTCCCTGTTCGGCATCGAGCGCAGCGATGGCACCGTTACCTGTGCAATAAAAGACCGTGTCTTGCGAAAGCGTCAGCAACTCCTGGCTGACATGGTTGAGGCCTTTGTCGAAGTTGGCGAGTGATGCACAAACATGCTGATTCCAAATGAGTTTCCCGGTATCGGCATCGAGACATGCCACGTTCGTACGGCTGTCGGGTCTCCGTGCCATTACGGGAACATAGGCTCGTTTACCGGCAACGATCGGAGAACTTTGAAAGACCCAAGGAGATTCTTGGTCTGCAGGTTCGAGATCTGCTTCGGTCGTTCGCCAAAGGAGTTTTCCTTCGCCTTGGTCGATGTCGAGGCAGATCACTTCGCTGCTGGCATTTCGTTCACGAGGCGTGGGATTCGTAATCGGAGATCCCATGCGCGCGTACAATCGTCCTTCGTGAACGGTCATCGTGTATTGAGGCGTTCCCGCAACTTGTTCCAACGGCCTGCGGTACTCGAAAGTCGGACCCGCCGGATAAATGTGCGCATCGCGAACGTTGCTTTTCTCCAGCCAAGCGGATCGCCCGCTGCCTAATTCCCAAGCCCAAATCGTTTGCGAATCGTTGAGAAACACAATCCCCTCGTTGACGACCGGAAAGTAGCTTAAGGGCTTAGAGGAGATCTGCGGTTGAGAATCCGCCGGTCTCCAGCGGGGAGAATAATCTTGCACCGGTAGCGAAGCCGACCAACGAACGGCGCCCAAGTCGATATCCAACGAAGCGATTTGGTTACGCGCGGCATTGCCGGCAAAGGTCGCCGGTTCGCGATTCGGGCTGCGAAAGGACCAGTCGCGGGACTCGCGGAATACGTCCTTCAGGATCTCAGCGAGATTTCCTTGCCGACCCGCGAGTGAACCTTGCGCGTCGGAATGCCGGCGGCTGAAAGCGGCCAATTCGCGCGCCGCGCGGGTGTCGTCTCCGGCGAACAAACTGCACAGAATCAGACGAGCCAGCACCTCGGGTTCAGCAAACTCCGAATCGGGATAACGCAAGACTGCAACGGGCCGACCCAGAGGCGGTACTTGCTGTCGCGGAATCAGTTTCGACCAGTATTTGCGTGCGGCGGAGGTATCGCCCCGCTCCCAGGCCATTTCTCCTAATAACCACAACGCGTCGTCGCCGGCACTGCTACAAAACAACTCCTCGACGATGCGCTGCAGTGCTACGCGGTCACGCTGTTCCATCCCTGTTTCGAGCCATCGATCGGCGCGCGAATCGACTCGTCTGCGATAGGCGGCCAATGCTTCAGGTGGGAAGCCGGCAATCACCATTTGGCAATACACTGGAACGCTGAGATAGCGGCCGGCGGAAACCTCAAGCAGGTACTCGCTGCCTTCCGTGGAGATTTGGTCGATGACTTCGTTCGCCTGGTCCCAAGCGCCTTGCTGAAGGTAGTCGCCAATCGTATGCACTTTTTTGACGACGCTGTTGTCGGTCAGCACGGTCACCGATTCCCGAAAGCGCATCGGCGATTCGATTGGGTCCTGTGCACATGCGGCACTAACGATTCCAGACACAACGACCAGGGCCGTCAGTATCGCGGACGGATCGTGGAACTTACTTTGGAACATAAGGCTTCTGCAGCCACGTGCTGTTACTGCTCGCGCAGCTTCCAGCCGATCCAAAAAACAATGATGCCGGCCAAAGTACAGGCCGGCATCACGATGAGACGAAATCCGAAATTGAGCTGCCACAGAATCAGCAAGGGCAGAAAGACAAGCACGGCGAATTGCAACAACGCGCCAATTTGCTGTTTCATGGCCCGAGCTGTCTACTTCTGAAAGTTTTCCAACGGAACTTTGACCACTCCGATGTCGGCTGTTTGACCCGGTTCCACCGTCACCGTAAAGCCGCGGCGGTGCGACGTCGGGTAGCCTTCGGCAATATAACCGGCGAGTTCGTGGTTGACGAAAAATTCGTGTTCGCCGGCCGGGACGTTCTCCAACTTGAACTTGCCATCGGTATCGGTAATGACGGCGTACGGGTGATCGATCACAAGCCACTTCGCGCTCATCCACGGGTGGATGTTGCACTGAATGGTCATCGGCAAGCGTTCGGCCCGATTGAGCGTATCAACCTTTTGGCCTTCGCGGTCGTTCGCTTTGCTGATGAAGTTGAACCCCTGGTTCGAGATGAATTGGGCATTGGTGTTGTGAGAACAATTGTCTGCCGATTTGACGACCAACGTTTGATCGGTCCGAATGATCATGGCATGCGGAACGAATCGGCAGCCAACTTGATCGAAAACAACTTCCTTTTCTTTGCTTTCCTTGAGATCCGGATGAATCGGCAGACGAGCAGCGATTCGAGAATCGAGGTACACGAAAATATTGGCAATCCCCTTCGAGGTGGGATCGATGACCAATTCATCGCTGACCACATTGTCTTGGGCACAGCACGCCGCGTCTTTCGCGGACGGATCGCCTTTTTTCACCAAAATCTTCGGTGGGGGAACATCTCCGTCCAAAACAAACTGGCCGGTAATCGTTCCGTAATCTTGTGCGGGCAGATTCGTTGCGGTGAGCAGAATTGCAGTCAGTAAAAGCACTATTGATCGTGTGGTCATCTCTCAAATCTTCCTGGCAATGGCATGGTGTTGTGGAATGCGGAATGAAGTCTTGCGGCGTGGCGATCGAGCTTCATGCGGCCACGAATCGTCAGGCATGGCGTCGGTGTGCCTGCCAGTCGTTTTCCATTATTGCCGAAACTTCCCATTCAGCCGGAAAATACTCAGCAGTTCCAGATTAGCGAATCGGTTTTACAAACGCGACCCAACAGCAAGCCTGTCGACATCTATGGGTGTGGTCAGCAGTTACGACAACTGTTTGGCACCAATGGAAGGGGCATTTTGAGGAATTGACGCACGACCGATCGATAAAGTTTTGTCTATCGACACTCTAAACCGTTCCGTGACGAATCGACCGAGTCATTTCCCCGCGGATAGCTGGCCCCCGCGGAAGTTTTGAAGTTTCGAATGAGGGCGAATTCTGGAGCCGCTTCTCGATTTCCAAACCAACCGGCTGTTGACACTACACATGTCATAGCGGTGGCTGCCAACTACCGGGAATTTTGAATTCGGATCGGCGGCTAGAAGCCGCCGCTACGGTTTTTTGGAAAATCTGCGCCTGGCGCATTTCAACCGTTGGTCGCACAGATCCCTCGCGCGACGTTGAAGGGATTCATCGTTGTCACGCGCGGTCTATTCTTGTCGCGGGCGTTTCTAGCTCGTGGGAGCCAGCTATCAGAGAACGAACCGCAATAGTCGCGGCCACAAAACAGCGCAATCTGCTGTCGCCATGAATTCGGTCGTTACGCAGGTGCTGCGCTGACTTGTTACTTGAGAAGTCGCTACCAAGACAAACCGTGTGTTTTAGTTGTCACCTTCATCACTGTCGGCACCATCGCCGCCACGTCCACCACGACCTCCGCCGTCACCACCGCGGCCGCCACGTCCTCCGGTCGGTGGAGAGTTATACTCTTCTTCGTCGATCACGCCATCGGAGTTGGCATCGATGCGGTCGAAGAATTCAGCCATGCGTCCGGCTGCTTCGGCTTCTTCTTTGGTAATCTTGCCATCGCCATCGGTATCGCGCTCCGAAAAGGCTGGCCTTTCACCGCGTCCGCCACCACCCTCGCCTCCGCCGTCGCCACCTTCGTCGCCTCCGTCACCGTCATCTTCTTCAGTGGCCCGCGAAGGAACGTATTCCTCTTCATCGATCACACCGTCGGAATTAGTGTCGCGACTCGCGAAGAATCTTTCGGTGAGTCCGGCTGCATCGGTTTCGTCCTGAGTGACCTTGCCGTCGTGGTTGGTATCCAACCTTGAGAATTCGAGTCGGTCCTCGCCGTATTCTGCGATGTATTCCTCGTGAAACTCTTCGGCCATGTCGGCGACCATTCGGTGGTGGGACGATTCCTCCTTATCGACTTCAAACCCGAGGATCATCGGTTTTCCGGCTGAGCTTTTTTCCTGTTCGACATTGATCAGCAACTTGTACTCTTTGAACGGCCCCTTCCATCGGTACACCTTGTAGCGGATGTCGCCATCTTGTACGAATTCGCTTTCGGTGTAATTTCCCGCCAGCATGTCCGCCATTTCACTGTACAGCACACTGTCTCGCTCGTTTTGCTCGTTGGCTTCCAATGCACCTTTCACGCGGGAGGTGGTCATCGACATGCCGTAATAGGCGAGACCCTGCATACCGACCACGACCACCATGACGGCGATCAGGCCCCACACAATGAATCGTTCAACCGGATTACGTTTTTTCTTTTCGCTGCTGGCGTCTGACATGGCGGCCCTTTCTATTCTGCTGTGCGATGACTTCGGAGAATCGGGATGGAATTCACCGAGGCATAAGAGTCGGATCGTATGAAAACCGGCGGAGTCCGTGCCCAGGTCACCCTTCAATCTTCGGAAGACCTGCGGCCGAAAGGACACCGCGCTTCAACCAGCATGCCGGGCAAATGTCTTTTGTTCAAGCGAAAAATCGCAAAGCCGGCCGGTCTGCGAGCGTACGATTCCCCCCCGTTGGTAGAGTCAACGCAGTTTCAACGAACCTTCTACCGGGTTCGACCAAGTGAAGTGAACCACGGAAAGCACGAAATGAAACGTCTGTTTTGTCTCTTTCGTGCCTCTAACGGATGAAATTGGCGCAAGGTGCGCAGATTCTCTAAAAGTTGAGACTCTGTAGCTGCGGCCAGAATGAACCGGCTGCGCCGGGCGTTTCGTGGTTCCTATTCTTCATCCTCTCCGTGCCCACCGTGACTCCGTGGTGAGAACTTAGGAAGTCAGCCACGGATCGACATGGATACTCACGTACGTCACCTCGCCTTCTGGGAGAGGTCGGCCGCAGGCCGGGAGAGGGTAAATGGAAATGTGTGATCGAATCTTATTTGCCGGTTGCATTTGGTTGTCGTGTCCAGTGAAAGCCCCCCTCCCGGACGCGAACGCGTCCGACCTCCCCCGTAAACGGGGGAGGTCACGGATCGGTGCGGTCGTCGAAAATATGATTGACGACATGCGAATTCCTAATCCTGTCCATACTTGTTCATCCTGTCTTTCATTTCTTCGATCTCCGAGACCTCTGTAGAAGATCGTTTTCTTAAAGCCACAGGGTGCACCGGGCCCACTGAGTGCGAATCTTCTTAGCAATCAGTTGGCGGCCAACTTGTGCAATCGGGCACCGATACTAATGTGCAACAGCCCCATTCCCAATATGGCGAATACGATCATCAGCACGAAGACGCCGTCCTCATTTGACGGCCCACCTCCCCAGAACAGCATCGACATACAAATCCCGTTGACGAGATAAACGATGGCGATTGATAAGGGGAAGGCCGCCCATTTCACGACCAGTGACAGAAACGCCACCAGGTACAAAAAGAGCGCGTATTGGAACAGGAACATCCAAAACCCAGTTTCATCGAGCAGGTCGCCTAAGCCGTCGAAGAAATCTTCAGGATTAAGGACCACCCCCACACCGACCCAAAACAAAGCGGGGATCAAAGCCATGACGCACGCGATGACCTTGAGCGCGGCGATCTCAAACAGCGAAACTGGCAGCAAATAGACCAACGACAAGGTTTTCCATTTCACTTCTTCCTGAAAGATTCGCGAAATACATAACGGCAGTTCGATGCCGGCGGCGACTAACCCGATCCACAACCACATCGCCGCGATATCTTCTCGGGAGGGTGTACTCCAACTGGCAAAACTGCTGTAAAGCACAATAACGGGAACCACGCCCCCGTAAATCAAGAATTTGACAATCAGCATGAGTTTCCCGCCAGCCGTGAAATGAAAGTCCTTCCACGTCAATGCGGAAGTCCATGCGCGGCCCGGTCGAAGCCAGCGGAGCGCCCGAATTCGTTTACCGAATAGTCTTCGACCTTCGGTCACAGGCAGTTCATTGCGAGTCATGAAGTCGAACAACAACCAAGACAATCCAAATAAAACCACAGCGGCAATGCTGTTCGAAATGACTTGGAAACTAAAAATCGAACCGGTAAATGCCGCTCCCAGAATGATCGAGATCCGCCAAAGGGGCACGGCGTCTACGAACCAACCCAACAGGGTTGTCGCCCATTGGACGAATTGGTTCTGGCCATCCAACTGTCCGTCCCGAATCAGAGAACCGATCATTGCATTGAGAATGGTGGGCAGAAACAACAACAACCCCAACAGGATCACCGTTCGCGTCGAAGCTGATTTCGACCGCGGGGAGCAGACGGAGGCCAATAACGCCAGATTCGATAAGAACAGCAAATAGGCCAATAGCGCACAGTACATGGCCAACACTTGGTGGACGGTAACGCCCCCCAGCGTGACGGCCAGCAATGTAAATGGAAATTGTGCCGACAGAAGCAAAAATGCAGAGATCAATCGGGAGGTCGATTTACCGAGGAGAATCGAAACCGAACTGACTCCTGCCATCTTCAAGAGACCCAGAGTCCGTTCTTCCTTTTCTTCGGTGATCGAAGTGGCGAAGTAACCGGCGCCGGCCAGCGTAATAAACCAGAAATTCAAGTAGGACATACTAGTGAAGAACTGCAGCCCCGCAGCCCCGAACATCAAACTCATCGATTGTGCCCAAATCAGCACGACGTACGTCATGCCAATGAACAACACGCGCATGAGATGGGTGCGCATCGATCGTTCGTCGACGCGCAACGAGCGGGTTAACAGCGCAAAAACTCGAGTCATCATGGAGATTGAGGAATCAGCAACGGAATTTCGTACAACACGTAACCCATTTGCGACGGAAATTGTGCCGCATGGACATAAAACTCTTTCGGCATCGGTGCGTAGACATAAAGGACGACTTGGTCGGCAGGCACTGCAGGGCCTCGAAGGTTTTTCGACTTCCAACGGTCGAGAGTCTGCATGACCAATGGCGAACGCAGCTCTTCGTATTGATCCTCGATGGGAATCGATTCACCATCTCTTCCAAATGCCGGGTAGTACCTTTGCTGCCAGAATTCCTCGAGCGTCATAAGTCGCTCGATGGGTTCGGGAGTTTGGGTTTTCACCAGTCGGTCATTCTGCCGCATGAACTGGTAAGCATTGCGACCATGAACGGCGAAGCAGGAATCCATCGAAACTTCCGGAAAACTCTCGTCGATGGAGATTTCCAGTTCTTCGATTCGCTGGTTCGGGCCGATTTCAATGCTCGCAATCGAAACCGGAAAGGGCAGGGCATCGACGCGGGAACGGCTGACAAAGGGGCGACTGGAAAATGGGGGAATCTCGACGTAGAACCCCCCGCTGAGACCGTTGTCGATGATTCCACGAACAGGCTCGAGCGACTGCGCCGAAGAGTACAATCGGCCATCGCCATCGTGCGCGATCGCATAATCGCCGCCGCGAGTCACAAAGGCATCCGACCAGTGGCGGACCTCGTAGCCGGAGTTTCCGATCGGGCGCGCAATTCCCGCCATGTGCATTGTGGTCGATTCTCCATATCCACGTCGGCCAATTGCGTGAAAACAAAGCGACACAAACGAAACGAGCACCAAAAATGCCAACAGCCCTAAACGAAAATCAAGCCGTCGACGATTCAAGAGATAAATGCCGGGAAACACCCACAGGAAGTAGACCCACGACAGGGCATGAATGAGCAACCAATTATGGTCGACTTGCGTCATTCTTCGCAGATGTTCAAACAGGGTCATGTCAAACTGACCGTAATCGTCATTCCATTGCTGATACGAATTACTATCCGCGTTGTTGTCCTCTTCCTCGTCGCCCGGGTCGCGGGCAATCGACCGTGCCGTGCGCAGCGACTGAAAGTGATCGGCACCGATTTCAGCACGTGACAGGGCATGCCGTCGAACAAGACCAACCCCGACACGAAATTCGTCGAGCGGTGAATTCAGAACCGAAAGATCTTCGGGGAACGTCGGGTAAGCACCGTTCGCAGTTTGCAATAGCTCCAACGTGCCCCCCAGCTGCAGCCAATCCAAAAAGGCACGGCGGCGGCTTTCGGTCCAACGAGGGACATGGTCCAACACGACCGATTCGAGGCCGGCAGTCGCAGCCACCATCGGAGGAAACAAGCCCTCGTCAAACCGCTTCATCCCGCCACTCGATCCCGGCGAAAGCGACTGCGTACTTTCCAATAGAATTCGCGCCGGCTCGTCGGTGACCCCGGTCAAGTTGATGGTGACGCCTTGTGAGGGGCGCAATCCCCAAGATACCCGCCACGAATCGTGCTCGTTGGTGACGTACGGGTAGAATTGCACCCAGCGCGTTGAATTCGGCGATAGGGAAACACGTTCGTCGATTCTTGCACCGACCGGTCCCGTTCCTCCGACTCGTTGCAAGCGCAGACGAATGTCAACCAGA
Organism: Planctomycetaceae bacterium; assembly: GCA_028284485.1. Lineage (GTDB taxonomy): Bacteria > Planctomycetota > Planctomycetia > Planctomycetales > Planctomycetaceae > JANQRQ01. Next base: position 31,917 of record JANQRQ010000291.1, read on the forward strand.
TCGGGTGTGTAATTGCTCACAAGGACCGAAAACGGGTTGAATTCTCCGATAACCGGCTCGCCGTCGAAGCCCCACACCGTTTCTTCGATGTCGAGGGCGTGCGCCGGTGGAGCCAACCATGTCGTCACAACAATCGCGACTGCAATCGCGTGCCATCGGCGCCATAAGAAGCGTGGCAAACTGCGCGTACTTTCGATTGGCGAATCCGCGGCTGATC
>JANQRQ010000301.1 GCA_028284485.1 Planctomycetaceae bacterium
CAGATGACGATCCGCCGGCGTGAACGGGCCATGAACGGCCCCGTAGCACAGCCACAAGTACCACGGTTTGTCGGTGTCGCGACCTTTCCCGTTGATAAAGTCGATGGCCCAATCGGTGTAGTTGTCGGTCGTGTAGCCTTTGACTAGTTTCGATTCGGCACCGTTCACCGAAATCAACTGGTTGTCGTAATAGTTGGGTGAATTCTCCGGATGTCCGGGGCGGTTCCAGACCATTTGATAATCCCAGTCGCGACCGTAACCGGTGTCGACGCCGGTGTGCCATTTGCCGATTTGCGCGGTGACGTATTCGTTTTGCCGAAAGACGCTTGGCCAAAATGGGCACTGTGCCGGATCGTATTGACTGCCGGGGTAGGGGCCTTCCATGCGCATCGATTCGACACCGTGTTGATGATGACCCGTCAGCAAGGTCGCACGGGAAGGCATGCACCACGAACTGATGTACGCGTGTGAAAAGCGTACGCCGTCTGCCGCCAGCGCGTCGATATTCGGCGTGCGGACCCAGTCGAACGATTCGGGGTAGCAGCCAACCGTGCGATGCGAATGGTCGTCGGTGTAGATGAACAGGATGTTGGGGCGTTCCGTTTCGGCGGCAGCAATTGCACGCGACGTCAGTCCCGAGGCAAGCAGAGCACAAATCAGGAACAACGCGGATCCAAGTCGTAGCCGCTTGATTTGCGGCAGTACCGATGACTGCGATTCATCATGGTCTTGGCCGGAGTGCCGAAAATGTTTTGTGACTCGCACAGTATTTCTGAAAACAATCTGCGACCTCGAGATGCTGGTGGTCAATCAATTTGTGTAGCGGACAGCGGGTTGTCGAGTTTCCGCACGCCGACCGCGACAACGATGTCTATCAACAGTACCATCTGGCGGTCGCGAAGTCACCGGAATAGATTTATTCGGTGATGCCGTAGATGTCACCCAGTGCTGAGTTCTCAGTTGCGGGAGCTTCGCCCTGCCGATGGATGACGTGACGAAAAGGCAAATCGCCACTAGTTTGCCCGGCGTGCGAATTGAGCGAAAAGGTACGCCCGGCAGGACTCGAACCTGCGACCTCCGGTTTAGGAAACCGGCGCTCTATCCAGCTGAGCTACGAGCGCAAAGTCATCGAAATGCAAAAGTGCAACGATTCTATGTGTGCGGAATAGACCGATCAAGGACTGCTCGCGGCGCGCCCCACTGCGACCGTTGGCGCAGTTCTATCGTAAAAGCTGTGAATGCCCAAACGAGCTGTCGTGAGCCTATGACACGGTCCAGGCTGCAAAGGTGCACTAAGTTGTGCTACGCCACGACCATGCCCATCAACCGGGCTCATTGAAGAATTGACGGGAATCCCGTGTAGGGGTGGCATCTCAGTCAAATTGTCCGACGTGAGAATGTGCCCAGGCCGACTGTGGCCTGGCATTCGGCTCTTCCGGCCAATTCTGCCGAAGTGGGGAGCGCCATTTACGCCTTATCCTGCCGGGATTTAGGGCGAATCATCGCAGCGCAGGTCGACTGCCGAGCTATCTCGAAACTCTCGTATTGACGCATTTCGAACGGTGTGCACAATACGCGGCTTCAAACGCCTTTCTTGGCACCATTTCGCAAGTCAATTCGCCCGCAGCCTGCACGATGCAAACACCACTGCGGCACGTCTGAATTCCAGCAAAGGAGTGCATGATTGTGAACAGGATTTTCGCCCCGGCCATCGCGGTCGCTATTCTCGCCGGAATTCACGGCACCGCCCAAAGTCAAAACACAAGCCCCGGCGTTGCGTCGACAACAGCGTTGCCGCCGAAGGTTGGCCTGATTGACATGGCGCGCGTCTTCAAAGAGTACAAGAAGTTTGAAGTCATTCGCGAAAAGCTCAAGACCGAGTTTGAAGGAACTCAAAAGGAGGCTCAGGCCAAAGCGCAACAGGTGCAACAGTTGCAGGCCCAAATGCAAACCGTCACCGAGGGCAGCCCCGAGTACAATCAGTATGAACAAAAGGCCGTACAGCTTGCCTCCGAATTGAAGGCCTTCGGCCAAATGACGCAGCGGGACATGTTCCGCAAGGAAGCGCAACTGTACAAAGAGATTTATCTCGAAGTCGAAGACATGGTCGGCAAGTATGCCCAGTTCAAAAAGTTCACGCTCGTGCTGCGTTTTAACAGCGAAGAGCTCGATGCCGAAGACCCGCAGAAGATCATCAGTGGCATGAATCGCCAGGTGGTCTTTCACCGGGCTGAAGACGACATTACCGATCAGATCATCAAGTATCTGAACGATGTTTACGCCAAGAACAACGGCGTTCAGCAAACATCAGGTACTGACGGCGGTACGAGCCGCGTTCAACCGGCCAACTGAGCATACTACGGAACCTGTCGAATCCGTACGGAGGACCAGCCAGCAATGGCTGGTTCTTTTTTTGCGCGCTGTGGTCCGCAGAACCAATCGGCAGCGATTGTGATCCACCACGGGGACACGGAGAGCACTGAGCGTGGTCTTTGCTGTTCGGTCCAACCCGATTTCTGTGCTCTTCCTTCGCGAGGGCACGTTTGCCATCGCAGGGATGACGGGATCTTCGACCGAACATTCAGACCGAATCTCAATATCTCAATCCTTGTCCGAACTGCCCTCACCCGGCCTGCGGCCGACCTCTCCCAAAGGGAGAGGTTACAGCTTCTTTCTTCACAACATATGCAGTTTGTTGCGAGGAGAGAGGTGAACCAGATTCAAGTTTGGGAACAAGACAAAACAATCTGGCGGTATCGCGGACTCCAAACAATCGTTGAAGTCGCGCGCCCGCTGCTTTAAGCTTGAACCTCGAATTACAACCACAAGTCTGCATGGACCTAGCCATTTTCAGAGCATACTTTCATGAGAAACGTAGCGATCGTTCTTGCATGTCTCGTTCTGAGTTCACTTGCCTGCTCTGCTGCGAACTCAGCCGATCGTCCCAACGTGTTGTTCATCGCCGTTGATGACATGAACGATTGGATCGGTTGTCTGGGCGGTCACCCACAGGCTCTGACGCCGAATATGGATCGACTGGCGGCACGCGGTGTGTTGTTCGCCAACGCGCACTGTGCGGCACCGGCCTGCAATCCGTCGCGAGCTGCGATATTCAGCGGGCGCATGCCGCAAACAAGCGGAGTGTGGTCGAACAATAGCGGATCTTTGGAAAAGGAGTACCCGCAGGCCCGGCTGCTTTCGACCGCGTTCTCGGAAGCCGGCTTTGAGACACTAGGCACTGGCAAGCTGTTGCACAAAGGAGGGAAAGAATCTTTCGACGAATACTACTCTGTGGAACAGCGATGGAGTCCCTTGCCGCGAGACGCCGTCGATTACACCGACGAAGAATTGCCGACCAAACGAACGAGTAACCCGCGTCACGTTGTGAGTCACAAAGGTAAGACCTACACCCTGCCGCTCAACCGCATGCCGTCCGACCGTCGACCCAACCAAGCGGGCGGCGAATCGTTCGATTGGGGTCCGTTCGATGTGCCCGATTCTGAATTCGGCGACACACAGATTACCGACTGGGCGATTGAGAAATTGCAGAAGGGATTTGACAAACCATTCTTTATGGGCGTCGGCTACTATCGGCCGCATATTCCCTTGTGGGCACCGAAACGGTTTTTTGATCGGTTCGCAACTTCGCCCGGCCAGTTGCCGCCCATCAAAACGAATGACCTGGATGACTTGAGCGAGATCGGCCGAAAGTGGGCCATCGAAGCTGTGACGGCGGGAAGTCACGCCACGGTGGTGAAATACGATCAATGGCAAAAGGCGATCGAGGCGTATCTGGCCTGTATCACGTACGTCGATCATGAAGTGGGCCGGCTGCTGGATGCGTTGGACAATTCTCCGTTCGCGGAAAACACCGTCATCGTCCTGTGGTCGGATCACGGCTGGCATCTCGGCGAGAAAGAGCATTGGGGCAAATGGACCGGTTGGGAGCGCTCGACCAAGGTCACGTTGATGGTTGCCCCGCCAAGGAATCAGGCCGGTGACTTTGCTGCCGCAGGTGCGCGTTGCGACCAACCGGTTGGGCTAATTGATCTGTACCCGACGCTGGTCGAATTCTGCGGAGCAAAAGGGCCGCAGGAGCTCGACGGCGAATCATTGGTGCCGTTGTTGCGCGAGCCGAACAACCGCACCGGCCGCGGGCTGGTCACGATGTTCGACAAAGGGAACGGATCGATCCGCACCGATCGTTGGCGATACATCCACTACGCCGACGGGTCGGAAGAACTGTACGACCTTAAGAACGATCCAAATGAATGGATTAATTTGGCCGGCTCGGGGCAGCGCACGGCACAAATGGCATCGCTTCGGAAGATGATGCAGCCTTATCTGGAAAGCAGCGGATCGAAGTGATAGGCGCATCGACGGCGACGTATTTCTCCCAAAAAGAATAGTAGGCAGTTTCTGATGACAACAAATCAAAGACCGCATGCATTTGCGAGACTCTTTCTATTGGCGGGCGTCGCGGCGCTGGTGATGACTTCAGTGTCCCCAGTCGCAGCGGATGAGAAACCAAACGTGCTGTTGATTTGTGTCGACGACCTACGGCCGGAGTTGGCCTGCTTTGGAGTGCCTTACATTCATTCGCCGAATATCGATCGGTTGGCATCGAAAGGGCGCATCTTTCGTCGCCATTACGTTCAGGCGCCGACATGTGGGGCTTCTCGTTACACGTTGCTAACCGGTCGCTACGGTGGCGCCAGTAACGGGGCGATTTTTCAGCGGGCGGAAGCACTGAAGAATGATCCCCAGTCGGTTCCCCCCAGCATGCCGGCCTGGTTTCGCCAAAACGGATACACCACAGTGTCGGTCGGCAAAGTTTCGCATCATCCAGGGGGGCGCGGCGGATCGGATTGGAATGACGACGCCCAGCCGGAAATGCCGAACTCCTGGGATCGGCATTTGCTGCCCGCCGGTCCCTGGCAACATCCGCGCGGATGGATGCACGGCTTGGCGAACGGCGAGATTCGTCGGAACGCCGGCGATATGGACGTGATGCAAGCGCTCGACGGGCCCGACACGATTTATCCCGACGGGGTCTCGATCAACGAGGCATTGCGGCAGATGGATCAGTTAACATCCGCTTCGGAGAAACCGTTCTTCCTGGCCGTCGGGATTTTGCGGCCGCACCTTCCGTTCGGAGCACCGGCGAAGTACCTAAAGCCATACGTTAATGCCGAACTGCCGCCGACCCCACACCCAACCAAACCTGAAGGAAAAACAACCTGGCATGGTTCTAGCGAGTTCATGAAATACAATCGCTGGAATCGCAACCCGAATACCGATGCCGAATTCGCGATAGAAGTCCGGAAGCACTATGCGGCCTGCGTGAGCTATGCCGATGCCCAGGTTGGCCGACTTTTGGAGCGACTTCAACAAGCTGGTGCCGCCGAGAATACCATCGTCATTCTATGGGGCGACCATGGTTGGCATCTTGGCGAGCACGCGATTTGGGGCAAGCATGCGTTATTCGAAGAATCGTTGCGGTCGCCGTTGATTATTTCTTATCGAGGAATCAGCAAGCCGGGCGAACCGACCGATTCGATGGTCGAAACGCTGGACCTGTTTCCGACGCTGTGTGAGATTGCGGAACTGCCACATCCCGACTTTGTGCACGGTGTTTCGTTGCGGCCGCTGTTAGACGATCCCGCCGCTGCGGGCCATCCTGCGATTGCCTACCGCAGCGCAGCTCGGACAATTCGCAGTGACACTCATCGGTTGATTTTGCACAAAGATGGCTACGCGGAACTGTACGATCACAAATCGGCAGCTGGTGAAACCAAAAACGTCGCCGACGCCCATCCATCGCTGGTGAAAGAATTGACGAAGCAACTTGAACAGCGGTTGGATCGTTGAATGAAACGATTTGCTGGATTTGTTTGATTGATCCGGGGCTTCCTTCACTTCGCTCAGTCCAGCCCCGGCCACCCCGATTTGCATCTTGAAGTACCCAGTAAGAAAAGAAACGACATGTCAAAATTCCACATTTGTTTCGTGACGACGTTCGCTCTGCTTTCCCTTGAGTCGATATGCGATACAACGTCAGCTGCCGAAACGCCAAACTTCATCTTCGTGCTGAGCGACGACATCGCTCAGGGAGACCTGGGATGTTATGGGCAGAAATTGATTCAAACGCCCCGGCTCGATCAGATGGCGGCTGAAGGCACGCGTTATCTGCAGGCCTATTGCGGAACCAGTGTCTGCGCACCGAGCCGTTCGTCGTTCTTCACCGGGTTGCATACGGGCCATTGCCCGGTCCGTGGAAACTATGAGGTGCCGCCCGAAGGCCAACTGC
>JANQRQ010000334.1 GCA_028284485.1 Planctomycetaceae bacterium
CATTCGACTCGGATTTCTTCGCGAAGCCAAGTCCCAAATGCCATTTTCCGACAACGCCACAGTGGTACCCTTGGCTCCCCAAGAACGACGCAACGGTCGGACGATCTGTTTCGATGAGCGGAGTCCCGTATCCGTTCAGCACACCGCTCTTTAGTCGGCTGCGCCAACAATACCGCCCGGTGATCAGACCATAACGAGTTGGGGTACAAACTGCCGATGGGGAATGCGCATCGGTAAAGGTCATTCCCTCGCTTGCCAATCGATCGAGATTTGGTGTCGGAATCTGCGAGTCGGGATTCTGCCCCTGAACATCGCCGAAGCCCATGTCATCGGCCAGAATAAATACGATATTCGGATGTGCTGCCTGTCCGACCGTTGGTAGCCACGCCAGGGCCACGACCGCGCAAATACAATAAACCAGCTTCATGAAGTCTTCTCCGCGATCATTCGGGTGCAAGGTCACACAAATGCATTTATTCCGACAGGAATTTGATGCAGACGGGACTGGGAACTTCCACTGTCTGCCCAGTCGGGTCTAGCCGACCCGAGTAGGGATCGATCTTGAAGACCACAATCGAGTTTGTCGATTGATTGGCTGCCAACAGGAACTTTCCAGAGGGATCGATGCAGAAGTTTCGAGGCGTTTTCCCTTCCGTCGAGTAATGACCAATTGCAGTGAGACTGCCGTCAATTGCATTGACCGCAAACACGGCAATGCTGTCGTGTCCCCGATTCGATCCGAACAAGAACCGGCCCGAGGGATGTACGTGGACATCAGCGGTGGAGTTGCGTCCGACATAAGAACGCGGCAGCGTCGAGACGGTTTGCCCCGGCTCGAGTTCTCCCGTTTCGTCGTTGTAACTCAGTTGGGTCACGGTCGAGGCAAGTTCGTTGATCACATACGCCGTTCGACCATCGGGATGAAATGCAAAATGCCGGGGGCCGGCGCCCGAATCGACCGATGTCGATGCGGCGCGATTCACTTTGAGTGTGCCTCGTTCGGCGTCAAACCGATAGACGAGAACTTTATCCAAGCCCAAATCAGCAACGAACGCAAAGCGGTTCCCTGCATCGAGATTGATACTGTGGGCATGCGGGCTATTTTGACGCGTCGGATTAATGCTCGCGCCACGATGTTGGACAAATGCCGAAGCCTCTTGCAGCGAACCGTCAGAGCTAATCGGAAGACACGCGATACTCCCGCCACCGTAGTTTGCGACGAGAACATTCTTCCCGGTTTCGTCGACGACCAAATGGCACGGACCAGGTCCTCCGGCCGATTGTCGATTCATGAACGTTAAGGCTCCCGACTCAGCATCAATGGCAAATGCACTCACTCCGCCGGCAGGTTCGCCGTCGATTTCCGGTACTTCATTGACGGCATACAAAAACCGTCGATTGGGGTGAATCGCCAAGAACGAAGGGTTGGTCACGCCGGAGGTAACACCGGCCGGTTTTAAGGCGCCGGATTTCGAATCAAACCGAAAGGAATAGATCCCTTGGCTTGCGCCGCGAGTATATGTCCCCACATAAACAAGCGGTCCCGAGTTGTTTCGATTCCTGGCGAGTGGCTGCTGTGTCTGTTGCATCGCGACGGTTACGATTGATTGGCCGGTTTCGATAGCGGGTCGGCGAGTCGCCCGATCACTCTCTTGTGCAGCACAAATTTGATGCAAAACAACAAGATTGATTACGAAAAGAATCTGAGAGTGTCGCATTGTTGAGGCCTCGCGTTGTAGGGGATCACCGCCGTGCAATATCCATCAATCTCTTATCCCTTTGATTCGTACCAATCGCAATAAACATTTGACATCGGCACAAAGAAAAACGCAATCACCAACGTGATCCGCCGAGACTCGAATTTGTGCCAGTTGGATATCGCGCCAGTATTGGCTGATCGATTCCCATCTGCTAGAAGGAAGGCACGATTTCGTCGTGCTTGTTCGATGATTGGCCACGTTTCATCGGATGCAGTCGGGGACAGTACACAGGGGGCCGAACGACGACGAACCGGCCACCGATTTACATTTGTCGTATTAAGAACAATTTCGGCGACACACGACTGTACCTGAAAAATGTTCCCGGTGTCGGTCGTCGGTCACCGTAAGTGGATCGGGCCAGTACGTAACAGCGTCAACCGCCGTAACATTGGGTAATTCATGGCTGATGGCTTCCTTGGATATCGTGCATCGTTCATGCTCGATGTTGTCGTGTGCGCACTGGTGCTTGTTGTCCCGACTTTGATTTACAGCCTGTACCTCGCAAAAGTCGCCAAGAATTTTTTGTGGCACCGCAACATTCAGGTCGCGTTGGGAATCGTCCTGCTAATTACGGTAGCGGCTTTTGAACTCGACATGCGGATTGTCCACGACGGATGGGAACAGATCGTGGGCAAGCGGGAAACGCCGCTGTCACCGGACGAGATGAAATTTGTGCGCACCGTGCTGTGGATTCATTTGTTTTTCGCCGTTTCCACAGCCATCCTATGGCCGGTCACTTTGATTCTCGCACTCAAGCGAATTCCCTCGCCTCCGGGTCCCTGCCAGCACAGCTCACTACACAAGAAACTTGGTTGGCTGTCCGCGATCGATATTACACTCACGTCGATTACGGGGCTGGCGTTTTACTACTACGCCTTTATTGCGTGAGCGATGAGCTAGAGGCAATCGACTGATCGTCTCCCGTCGACGGGCGCTCTGCTGTATGCGGAGGTGAAAACGCGCTGCCACTTCGCGAGATACGCTCGATTCGTATCAAACGCTCACCGAGCGTATCGATCCGATGAGTGACTTCTTTTGTGGTTTGCTCCATTCCACCCGACACGAGCGTTACGACGCCGAGAAATAACAGCATCTGACCGAGCGTCGTAATCAACCAACCTGTGGGAGCATAATCCTCGGGTCCGCCGAAATATCCCCAAAGCACAAGGGCCGTTCCGACGGTGATCCCACCGACTCCCAAATAGGCCAAGCATTGCCCCAAAAGCGTTTGCCAGTTCGATGACCGAGCGAAGGGGGTATTCGACCGGGGCGCTCCGGAATCGATCCGAAGGTCGGCAAAAGACGGCTGCGACGATTCGGCGAACTCAAATTCCGGCATCGGCGCATCCGGGAGCGCTTTACTGCTTTCGGTTTGCTGAGACGCCACTTGGTCCTTCACATCGCCGACGGGTGACACTTCGGTCGACTCGGCCTGCGGAGTTACCGGCGAATCGTCTCTTTCACTTTGCTTGATCGACTCTTTGGAAGTCTGCACCTGCGCGCGTTGCACTTGGTTCAAGTCGAACAGCGAGTCTTTTGACCATCGTTCCAACAGGGCATGTGCTTCGCGTGAAAGGTCGTGGTTTGCCGCCGCATTTTCCTGAACGATTTCCGTATTGCAGTTGGCGCAACGGACCCGACGATTATCCGAGAAGACCTCGGCAGCGACGTCTGATTGACAATTGGCACACCACATTCGTGATGTCCGCCCTCAAGGGTGAATTGACGCAAAACGGTACCGCCGTTTCTCCGGCGGCCATGCCGGCTGCGGAAAGTGCGGACATTATGTTCACCCGCTTCGTCGACGCAATACCGAAATTCAACGGGACTTATCGCCTGCCTTTAGCGGCCCGGTCAACTGATCGCCCCCGTTCCAGCAGCTGGCAGGTCGGTCCCGACAACCAGATTTCCCCAGTCCGCTTCTGCGACGCAGAAAGCGTCCTTTGAACCTGTTTTTGATTCAGCCCGTAACGGCCAATTGACTGTATCCAGCCGCTTGCCTCCACTGACTGAACCCGTTAATCTCCACAGACTTTGAAAATCGGGACCATACGTACACAAAGCGGCATTGGGGGCTAATGCCGTTCGAGACTCTGCATGTCCATGTTCGATTTGCGCGACCCTCGCAACAGAATTGTGATCACCGGCGTGGGCCTGGCCGCTCCGAACGGCAATGATCTATCAGAATTCCGGACGAAATTACTGTCCGGATGCTCAGGTGTGAGTGATTTTGAGACGCGCTACATGGGGCCCGTTCTGGCCGGTGTGTGCGAATTCGACCAGTTGCGGTATCAAAAACGGAAAGAAGCCCGCCGTGGAACACGCTCAGGATCGATCGCCATTTACTGTGCCCACGAAGCGATCGGCGATTCGGGAATCGATTGGTCGGCGATCAACCGAGACCGTGTAGGCGTGTTTCTGGGCATTACCGAGCATGGAAACGTCGAAACCGAGAACGAAATCTACGAAATCTCGCAGTTCGACTACGATACCTCGGTGTGGTCACATCACCACAACCCCCGGACGGTAGCTAACAATCCAGCTGGAGAAGTCACTCTCAGCCTACAGATCACCGGACCGCATCTCACAATTGGAGCGGCCTGCGCCGCTGGAAATGCCGGCTTTATCCACGGCGTGCAAATGTTGCGGCTCGGGGAAGTCGATACCGCCATCGCCGGCGGAGTTTCGGAAAGCATCCACACGTTTGGGATTTTTGCGAGTTTTCAAAGCCAAGGGGCGTTGGCCACGCATGACGACCCAACGAAGGCCTGCCGACCGTTCGATATCAATCGAAATGGAATCGTCGTTGCCGAAGGAGGGGGCATTTGCGTGCTTGAAAGATTGCCCGATGCCCTGGAAAGAGGCGCAAAGATTTACGGCGAAATCGTCGGATATGCCATGAATTCCGATGCGGCTGATTTCGTGCTTCCCGATTCGACTCGGCAGGCAGAATGTATGCAATTGGCGCTGGAGCGGGCAGGAATCGGCCCCGCGGACGTGGACATCGTCAGCAGTCACGCGACCGCGACCGAGCAGGGGGATATCGAAGAATCTCAGGCCCTCAGGCGCGTATTTGGTGACGGCGACACGCCGGCGGTCAATAACACGAAGAGCTTTATCGGCCATGCCATGGGGGCTGCCGGCGCATTGGAATTATTGGGAAATCTCGGTGCCTTTGAAGACGGTCTGGCACACGCTACAATCAATTTGGACGAGATAGATCCGCGTTGCGGATTGAAACAAATCGTAGTTGGCGAACCGAGAAATCTGGGAGAAGTGAATTATATCCTGAATAATTCCTTTGGGATGCTCGGGATTAACTCAGTTGTTATCGTCAAGAAGTTCTCGGAATAGTCCTTATAGCCCCACGGGATACAAGCGAAGTCGCTGGAGTGAATTGAATGATCGCGGAAGATATCAGGCAGGTTATTATTGATATACTGGCAAGAATCGCGCCGGATGAGGACCTGTCGGACCTGCAGGACGATGTCGCGTTCCGAGAGCAAATGGAGCTCGACAGCATGGACTTTTTGGACATTGTTATGGAATTGCGGAAGCAATACAGGGTCCAAATCCCCGAAGAAGAATACGAGCAGTTGATCTCCATGAGCAGCACGGTGTCCTATTTGATGCCCCGGCTGAAAGACGTCGAAAGCCCTGCCTGATTCGCTCACCCGTTTCCTTTGTCAACACGGTTTGTGGAAACTCAGCATCGCTCGTTCCCAGTGATCGCCCATTGGATTTGCGTATCCGGCTGTTGTGGTGAAATACGATACTGTCATCATTGGTGCTGGGTTGTCCGGTTTGGCGGCGGGGATTCGACTTGCATACTTTGACAAGTCCGTCTGCATTCTCGAGCGCCATACGACCATCGGCGGACTGAATTCCTTTTACCGATTGCGCGAACGCAACCACGACGTCGGACTGCATGCAGTCACGAATTACGCCCCGCCCGGTACGAAGACGGGCCCCCTGAGCAAACTGCTGCGGCAGTTGCGTCTGCGCTGGGATGACTTCCGTCTTTGCCCGCAACGCGAATCGACAGTCGCCTTTCCGGGATGCACGTTGCGTTTCAACAACGATTTCCAGTTGCTGCTCTCACAAATCGAGGAGCAGTTTCCTGCGCAGCGAGATAATTTCCAACGGCTACTGAATCGAATCGACGAACACGATGAACTTAGTCTCAATGACGTGCCAACTTCTGCACGAGAAATCGTCGCTGCGGAGATCTCCGATCCGCTCCTCGTCGACATGCTGTTCTGCCCGCTGATGTTCTACGGTAGCCCGACGGCCAGCGACATGGAATTCAGCCAGTTTGTCATCATGTTCAAAAGCATCTTCTACGAAGGATTCGCCAGACCGTTCGAAGGTGTTCGGCTGATCCTCAAATCGTTAGTACGACAGTTCAAATCGCTCGGTGGCGAATTGAAACTTCGCAGTGGTGTGCGCACGATTCTTTCCGAGAATCAACGTGCGACAGCTCTCGTCTTGGATGACGGATCGACAATAGAAACGAAGAATATCCTATCGAGCGCAGGTTCGGCCGAAACGATTCGCCTGTGTCGCGGACGGACAGAAGAAGACGCACCACAGCCCGGCGAAATCTCATTTGTGGAAACAATTTTCTCACTCGATTGCCAACCGGCCGACTTGGGACACAACCAGACGATCGTCTTTTACAACAACACGCCGCAATTCCGATACGACACGCCCGACGAGGCGTGCGACGTCGACAGCGGCATCGTATGCTCTCCGAATAACTTCCAATATGGTGACCGTGTCGACGAGGGGCGCATTCGCATTACCGCCTTGGCAAACCCGGACATCTGGATGAATTTTGCGGAAAGTGATTACATTCGAGAGAAGGATTCGTGGTGCCGACGAATCGTCGATTCAGCCGTGGCACACGTTCCCGATTTTCGATCCCATGTTGTCGATACAGACATGTTTACTCCACGAACGATCAAGAAGTTCACCGGTCATCTCAATGGGTGTGTTTACGGAGCGCCTCAAAAAATTCGCGACGGCCGAACCCATCTCGAAAACTTGTTTCTGTGCGGAACGGACCAAGGATTCTTGGGAATCATCGGAGCGATGCTGTCCGGCATCACCATTGCGAACCTCCATTTGCTCAAAACCCCGTGAGCGAAAGCACTTCGGCGAACATCTGAGATGGTTGGTTTTTGCCCAACGATTTCCTAAACTGTCAATTTGGGCGAATCACCGCTGCGCAACATCTTGTTGCCATGCCCGCTGGCACTCGGTCAATTCGCAGATTTGGTGCGCTCTTCGACGTTGGTCATCGTAGCTCGCCTGACTAAGACGTAGGTGGATTCAGTCTCCAACGCTGGGATCGGTTGACTGATCCAGACACAGAATCTCGACGCAAGCCAACAAGGTCCGGCCCGCTCGGATGTCAAAAGACTTCTTAAAAGACGCAAAAGACCATTACGACGTGATCGTCATCGGCAGCGGTTTGGCCGGGCTGACGTCTGCAAACATATTGGCACGCGCCGGCTATTCTGTACTGCTGCTGGAACATCATTATCAACTCGGCGGCATGGCAACTTGGTTCAAACGGCGAAACGGCCATATTTTCGATATTTCGCTGCACGGCTTTCCAATCGGAATGATCAAAAGCTGCCGAAAATACTGGACACAGGAAATCGCCGATTCCATTGTCCAACTCAAGGGGATCCGTTTTGAGAATCCTCAGTTTTCACTGAGAACGACATTCGACCGCCAGGATTTCACCAACATCCTGATCAAACAGTTTGGCATCGAGGAGCAGGTCGTCCAGGAATTCTTCGACACAGCTCGGAAGATGAACTTTTACGACGACCAGTCGATGAACACGCGTGAACTGTTTCAGCGATTCTTTCCCGGTCGAGACGACGTCGTTCGCTTGCTGATGGAACCCATCACCTACGCGAATGGGTCCACGCTGGAAGATCCCGCGATTACCTATGGGATTGTCTTTTCCAATTTCATGAGCAAAGGTGTCTACACGTTCGAGGGTGGAACCGACAAGCTCGTCGGACAAATGAAAGCCGAAATGGAAAAGAATGGAGTCGACCTTCGAATTCGCTGCTTGGTGGAACGAATCGAAGTCGATGCCGAGCGCCAAGTGACGGGCGTCGTCGTGAATGGCCGCCGGATCGGTTGCAACGCCATCGTTTCGAATGCCAATCTCAAACAAACGGTTCTCAAGCTGGTTGGCGAAGAGCACTTCGACTCTGAATTCGTCGACGAAACACGAGCCGTTCGCCTGAACAACAGCAGCTGCCAGGTGTACGTTGCGTTAACGCCGGGGGAGTCATTCGAAGATGCCGGCGATTTACTGTTCCATTCGGAGCATTCGGGCTTCGATATCGACGCCATGCTTCGCCGCGACATAAGCAGCCGAACGTTTTCGTTTTACTATCCCAAAACACGGCCGGGCAGCGACCGCCATTTGGTTGTATCCTCCACAAATGCCCGATACGAAGATTGGGCGGATTTATCGGAAGAAGATTACCAGAAGTCGAAGGCCGATCTCGTTGAATCGACTCTTGATTGTCTGCAGCAGTACATCCCCGATATCCGCGAGAAAGTCGATCATGTCGAGGCATCGACACCGCGTACATTCAAATATTACACCCGGCACTTGCAAGGGGCGTCGTTCGGCACGAAGTTCGAAGGCCTGAATGTCAGCAAGTCCCTGCCCGAGCATATTCAGGGGTTATTTCATGCCGGTTCAGTCGGCATTATCATGTCGGGCTGGCTCGGCGCGGTCAATTACGGCGTGATCGTTTCCAACAACGTCGACAAGTATCTCACCCCCGCTCCGGCGCAGGTTTGAGCGGTCGATTGTCTGTAGCACATGCGGCAAGCGAGTGACATTTTGGACCGCGAAGAAATCAAACGGTTTATCCCGCATCGCGACCCATTCTTGTGGTTAGACAAAGTCATTGAGATTTCCGACGAACGGATCGTCGCGCAGAAACACATCGATCCCGAGTTGGACTTATTCAGCGGTCATTACCCGGGCAATCCGGTACTGCCGGGGGTCATCCAATGCGAGGCGGCATTTCAGGCAGGAGCCGTACTGCTGGCCAGGATCGCTGAAATGGGGGAAAGCCAAGTCCCCGTCGTGACTCGACAACAAAACACACAGTTTCGCCGAATGGTGCGACCGGGCGATACCTTGGAGATCGAAGTCACGCTGACAGAAAAACTCGGCAGCGCCTATTTCCTGAAAGGCAAAGTTTCTGTCGACGGAAAGACGACGGCACGGCTTGAATTTGCATGTACGGCCGTCGACGCCGACCAGAACAGGTAGCGCGACAACATCCATAACGGCGCGGGCCTGCCGTATTACTCGATTCCCCGATGATTCGCCGAACGACCTTACAGTCCCGGATAAATGAACGGGGCCACGGCCGATCCGCCCCAAATCGCTAAAGCAGCGATCACCAACAGCACCAAAATGATCGGCGTAAGCCACCATTTCTTATTGTATCGCAGAAAGTCCCAAAACTCGGCGATCAGACCCACCGAGGCCTCTTCGGCCTGCTGAGCAAAGTCGTCGGACGGTGTGTTTGAGGTGTCTGTGTTTTGTTCGGTCATATCAATGGATAAACGAATGGAGTAATTGACGACCCACCCCAAATCGCCAATAGGGCGATCAGCGACAGGACCAAAATGATAGGAGTGAGCCACCATTTTTTATTATAGCGAAGAAAATCCCAAAATTCGGCAATCAAACTAACGGTCGATGCTTCGGCGAGTTGAGAGAACTCTTCAGTTCCGAGATTCGTTGATCCGGCTCCTTTTTCGATCGTCATCCTTCACCTCGAATTCAAAAGGGTGGACTCAAAACTGTCGAAAGTATCGGCTTGTATCGGAAACTTGTCGGCGAGGGACCCAGTAGGTAGCCGCCTCGGAATCGAATTCGCGATGCAGGGGATCACGTCCGATCATACGCATGATCAGGCCGATCGGGGTCACGACCAAGTACAACACGATCGCCAATATCACAACCGAAACGGTCCAGGCGATCGGATAAATGGCGATCATCCACCCGAGATAGACCCATCGAATGAATGGAGTGTAGATAAATCCTGTCACTCCAATCACCGTACCGATGGTCCACAAGATCGCCGGCACTTGCAACGTCCCGTGGTTGTAGTAATGCAGCCCTCCCACGATGGCGAAAAACAACACAAACAGCGCTGCAAATTGCCGCAGGAATTTTTGGTCTGCATCCCAACGAATTTCAATCATGCGTTATCGATGTTCCTTCCGGGATCAGTCGAGTTGAAATTGTGCCAGATATTCGTCGATTTCATGCTCTTTGGCGTCGGGCTGATCCTTCTTGAGCAGGACATACCGATCCAATACCAATACATCCATATTTGTGGCCATGAAGCATCGATAAGCATGTTCCGGCGAACAGACAATTGGCTCGCCACGCACATTAAAGCTGGTGTTAATGATCGTCGGCGATCCGGTCTTCTCTTCGAATCGCTTGAGCAGTTTGTAATAACGTCCGTGTCGTTCAGCATCGACCGTTTGCACGCGGGCCGAATAATCGACGTGTGTGATAGCCGGCACAATCGAGCGTGACACTTTGAGTTGATCCAGCCCCGTGGCTGCCGATTCCCCGCCGTTAAGCTTTACCCGTTTGTCTTCTTTGACATCGGCAACCAATAGCATGTAGGGGCTTTGCTCCTGGGGGCGCATTTCAAAATAGTCGGAAACGCGCTCTTCCAGTATCGATGGTGCGAAAGGGCGAAACGATTCACGGAATTTGATCTTCAAATTCATCACCGATTGCATCGCGCGGCTGCGTGCATCACCCAGAATGCTGCGGCTGCCAAGCGCTCGTGGACCAAACTCCATGCGACCCTGCATCCACCCGATGACTTTTTCGTCGGCAATGCTGTCGGCAATGTAATCGCACAACGCATCGTCGGTCTCGAACACCTGATACTTGGCGCCCGCCCCATCGAGGAATAACTGTATCTCGTTTGCACCGTACTCCGGGCCCAAATACGAACCGCGCTGACTGTCCCTCTCGCGGCATTCGCGTGGCTTATCCAACAATTGATGCCAGATGAAAAGCGCTACTCCAAGCGCTCCCCCCGCGTCGCCGGCTGCAGGCTGAATCCACAGGTCCTCGAACGGCCCCTCGCGGAGGATTCTTCCGTTGGCGACACAATTGAGTGCCACACCACCTGCCAGGCACAACTTCTTCATGCCGGTTTTCTCATGGACGTGATGTGCCATGCGCAACATGATTTCTTCCGTCACTTGTTGGACAGAAGCAGCCATGTCCATTTCACGTTCGGTCAGCTGTGATTCCGGTTTTCGTCGTGGTCCATCGAACAGTTTGTCGAACTTGCGGGACGTCATCGTCAGTCCCTGGCAGTAATTGAAATACGACATGTCCATTCGAAACGAACCGTCTGGCTTCAAGTCGATCAAATGTTCCAGAATGCGGTCGACGTATTTCGGTTCGCCGTACGGCGCCAGACCCATCAATTTGTATTCGCCGGAGTTGACTCGAAATCCACAGAAATAGGTAAACGCGGTATATAGCAGGCCCAATGAATGCGGAAATTCAAGTTGATAGTCCAGTTGGATTTTGTTCCCGCGGCCCGTCCCGAAACTCGCTGTCGCCCATTCGCCCACGCCGTCAACCGTCAGGATGGCGGCTTCCTCAAACGGAGACGGGAAAAAGGCACTCGCCGCGTGCGACTCGTGATGCTCCGCAAAAACGAACCGTTTTTTGTAGCCTTGCTTCAATCCTTTTTTCATCTCGCGCGGCAGGTGCAACTTCTGCCGCAGCCAGGAGGGAATCGCATATTGAAACGAGAGGAAGCCGGTCGGCGCAAACGCCAGATAAGTTTCCAGCAAACGCTCAAACTTCAGAAGTGGCTTGTCATAGAATCCGACGAAGTCCAAGTCCTCCGGCCGTAGTTTGGCTTGCTCGAGACAATATTCGATCGCGCGCACCGGAAAAGCAGGGTCGTGCTTCTTACGTGTGAAACGCTCTTCCTGGGCGGCGGCTACAATCTCTCCGTCGACAATCAGCGCGGCAGCCGAGTCGTGATAGAACGCCGATATCCCCAGAATTGACGTCATTCGGAAATCGAATCAGTGGGAAGAAGAGAAATAGGGTTCGCTGCAATACTACGTTCGCCAGCCCGAGCAACCATCCATCGTAACAGGACCGATCCTGGCTGAAACGGCCATTTCTCCGCGTCGGGGGCTGATATTTGAATGCAGGGCCGATTTTCCCATCAAATCGGCACATGTCAGACAGACGAAAGGATCGCCCCATCTTCTACGTTTGTACGCGGGATCTGCAAACTGCGTTGGATAGGGCCGCAACTATTCCCACTCGATCGTACTCGGAGGCTTCGAGCTGATGTCGTAAACCACGCGATTGATTCCCCGAACCTTGTTCGTGAGGCGGCTCGATATCCTTTCGAGAACGTCAAATGGAAGGCGATACCAATCCGCAGTCATAAAATCATCCGTTTGCACTGCTCGAACGACCGCCGTCGATTCATACGTCCGGTCATCTCCCATCACACCGACCGACTGGATTGGTAGCAAGACGGCAAATGCCTGTTGAATCTCCCGATATAACTCGGCCCGGTGGAGTTCCTCGATAACGATGGCATCTGCCTCGCGCAATGTTTCTAGTCGCTCCTCGGTGACTTCGCCCAAACATCGAACGGCCAATCCAGGACCAGGGAAAGGGTGCCGCCAGATAAGGTTTTCCGGCAAGCCCAATTCGATGCCCATCTTGCGTACTTCGTCTTTAAACAAATCGCGGAGCGGCTCGATCAACTCGAACCCAAGTTCTTCCGGCAAGCCTCCAACATTGTGATGAGTTTTGATTGTCGCCGCCGGTCCGTCCGGATTGGCCCCAGACTCGATCACATCGGGATACAAAGTTCCCTGCGCCAAATAGTGGGCATTGGGTATCGATTTTGCTTCATCGCGGAACACATCGATAAAAACGCGTCCAATAATCTTGCGCTTTTCCTGTGGATCGACCACGCCGGCCAATTCTGTCAAAAACCGTTCCCGTGCGTCGACAACATGCAAATCGGTTTTAAAGTGATCGCCGAAGTTCTCTTTAACCTGCTGAGATTCCCCTTTGCGCAACAGCCCGTTATCCACAAAGATGCACGACAGGTTCGGCCCGATGGCCTGATACAACAAAGCCGCCACGACCGACGAGTCCACGCCGCCAGAAAGCCCACAAATCACGCGGTCGCTGCCCACGCGCTCTCGAATCGAGACAATCTCCTGCTCGATCAACGAGCTGATTTTCCAACTTCCCGAGCAACCACAAACCTTGTGGACAAAGTTCTCGAGAAGTTGAGCGCCAAAATCGGTGTGCGTGACTTCCGGATGAAACTGCAATCCGAAAATCGGCTTGTCATGATGGCGCACCGCCGCAAAGGGACAGGTTTCGGTGGCCGCCAGCGAAACAAAATGCTCGCTGAGGTCCTGGACCTGGTCCCCGTGGCTCATCCAGACAGTCAACGCGTCGGGGACATCTGAAAACAAATCGGAATCAGATTGAATATGACATTCCGACCGACCAAATTCTCTCGCCGGTGCCGCCTTTACCTCGCTCCCCTGCGAAAGACAAGCGAGTTGCATTCCGTAACAAATCCCCAAGATAGGAATCCCCAATTCGAAAATTTCCGGATCGGGTTTCGGCGCATTCTCGACATAAACGCTGGACGGACCACCAGACAAGATCAAACCCTTAGGATTCAGCTCCCGGATACGATCGGCGGACAAATCGTGACGTGCCAATTGGCAAAAAACGTTCCGTTCGCGCACGCGACGGGCGATGAGTTGAGCCGTCTGCGAACCGAAGTCCAATACGAGCACAACTTCCTCGCTGGTCGGCGAGATACTTCTGTATCCACTGGTACGGTCAGAAGTTTGTGATGTGGCACTGTTTTCAGTCATTCTGAAACAACTCTTACGCCCGATTGGGGCAACTCGTTTTCATAGGCCGCGCTGAGAATCGAGCGGGCAATTCATTGGCGGCAAGTTCTTTCGATTTGATGTTTCTCTGCGACTAAACCGTCTCGGCATTACGAAATCAGCGTGCGTCCAGCAGCAAATCCCAGCCAAACGGCTATCAACCCTATGGCCACGCTCCCGATGACATTGAAAGCAGCCATCCTCAAGTTGCTATCACGAAGTAGTTCAAACGTATCGTATCCAAACGTCGAAAATGTCGTTAGCGATCCCAGACAACCGGTTACCAAAAACAGCCTGAAGTTTTCAGGGATCTTTCGATCGATCACGAATGCCATAATCAGGCCAATCAAAAGGCAGCCTAGCATGTTGACTGCAAACGTTCCTGCGGCCGGAATGGGTCTTCCCAGTTTGTCCTGGGCCACCCTTTGAACCCACCCATTGATGGCAAACCGCGAAACGGCACCAACAACGCCTCCTAATCCCACAGCGATCATTTGTCCCATCACGGTTTGAATCTCGGCAGGGATGACTTTTTACTGCGCCAAGTTCGGAAAGACGAGTGTTAAAGCAATCTGCCGTCAGCATGCCCGATTCGGACCGTTAACGGCTGAACTTCCAAAGTTTCCCATCGCCGCGAATGTAAAGTGCATCATCGGCAATGGCCGGTGTCCCCAGCACAACGCTTTCCAAATCGATTTGATCGACGATTTTCCCGGACCCCTCGAGACTGACGACCTGCACCACACCATCTTCATTCACCAGGTACATATGTCCGGTGCTCACCACCGGCGTAGCGCTAAACGCTCCCTTGAGTCGCAGCTTCCAGTCAATTTTCCCGGAATCGATGTCGGCACAACTGAGAATGCCGGTGCTGTTGACACTATAAACCGACCCGCCATACGCTAGTAAACTGGCCGTTTTCGGTGCCAATCTGCTCTCGCTCCACAGAGTCTCAGGGGCCGTACTCTCAGGACTGAGCCGAATCGCGGAAACGCCACCTGAGGGAACGATAATCTTGTCGTCGACTACCACAGACGAGGGAATCGTCGATGCTCCTTCGTCGTAATTCCAAACCTCGTTCCCTGTCAAAGGGTCGACTGCTGATATTCCCGCCGACGACTGAAGCAACGCCAGCAAGTCGTCCCCGTTGGGTGCGGGCATCTTGGTGGGTGACGACCAGTTCGCCAGTTGCTTTCGCTCGACTTTCCAACGGTTCATTCCCGTTTCGATATCGATTCCTGTCGCAAACGAATCGGAGTCGTTCTCTACTTGAACGATCAACGTATCGTCGATGACCATTGGCGAGGACGCCATCCCCAAACTGTTACTGGCGTTGGGATAGTCGTGAGTCAAACCACGAAACCACAGCAGGTTTCCATCAAGATCGAGACAGGCCAAATCATTGCACGAGTAGAACGCGAAAATCCGCTCACCATCGCTGGCCGGCGTCGGTGCCGCCACTGCCATTTTGTTATGGCACTGCGTTCGCCCAGTCGCCCAGAATTGCCGATGCCACAATTCGCGACCCGATTCAACGTCAAAGCAGGAGACATGCAAACGATCCTGCTCGTAACCCGAGCTGGATGTTACGAAAACCCGATCTCCCACAACAATTGGTCCCGAAACACCCTGGCCCGGAATCTCAACCGACCAGGCAAGCACATCGGGATCGCTCAGCTTGACAGGTAATCCCGATTCGTCAGCGATTCCGTTAGCATCGTTGCCACGAAATTGACGCCAGTCGGCTCCGCATAGCATCGAAACGGAAACCGAAAGAAGAGCTACTCGGCAAACCACATTTCTCATTCGTTCGCTCCTTTCTCGGCAATCGCTTCGAGCGCAGGTGCTTCTGTCTTTCGTTGCACAACATCCGGCCCCTGCGTTACTCCAACCCCGGAAGGATCACAAACGCGAAGCTGAAACTGAAAACGTTGGGCCCAATCCTGTTCCTGCTCGTTTTGGCAGATTTTAAAAGTCACGCGATTGGCTCCCTTTTTCAAAGTGCCCGGAACGCGATATTGGTCGATCTTCGTCCCGCGGTGATACTCTTCGCGGCCGAACAAAAACTCCCCGTTGAGCCACAGCTTCCAGCTATTCGGCGTTCCCAGGCGTATCTCGATTTCCCGCTCGCGATCCGACTGAAACACCGTCGTGGCATACATGGCCGAGCCCTTAAAATTCTCCAGCTCTTTGGCAATGTCGAAGATCCCAAAATCGTCGTCGGTCGCATGCTGTGACCACGAAACCTCGCCTAACTGACCTTCATAAGCGGCATCAAAATTGATTTCTCGTTCCGGAGGGTAAACTGCTTCGAGCCCGACGCCACCGCGGTTGTCAAACGGACCGATCACGTGCCACTCTGTGAGAAAGCCGAAATGCCGCTGCAGATCGACTTCGACTCCCAGCGACTTCAGCGATTTGGCGATCGACTTCACTTGGTCGTCGTTTGTCGCACCACGCAACGCTGTCCGGTAGGTGGCGATCGCCTGGCTTTTCTCGCCGGATTTCACTTGCTGATCTCCCTGATCGATGAATCGTTGGACGGCATCCCGGCGAAACTCCGGGCTGGGATCGGTCAACATCTCGGAGATCAAGCGATCAGACGCCGACTTATCGATTCTCAGCAACCATTCGTAGGCCAAGCGGCGAGCTCGGGGGTTGCGTCGATCGTCGAGAATGAATCTTTCCAACTGAGCAGCCGGCAATGGCTTCCCACGCCGAAGTTCCCGGTCGGCAATTGTCTCTACCGCACTACGCATCCAGTTCGCAGCCAAGGGATTCGCGTCGTCGAAGGCGTCGAGAATTGTCGGGAGAACCGTCGCGTCGTACTCGGTGAGTTCTCGCAACGCGTCAGAAGCGGCAGCGTTGCCCGCTCCCTCCGGGCCAACGGATTTTATCGTCTTAATCAGAATTTGAGGATCGGCAGCTGGGGACACTGAAACTGCCGAAACTGCAATCGCCAAACATGTCAGGAACCATGGGCCGGGTTTCCGCATAGATTGAGATCTCACTTTTTAGGTTTAACGATTCGCGAATCGAACGAGTCTGTGTATCGACGGTCGTTTTGGAAGGGCAATACTTCCGCTGAGCCGTCGTTCCGCGAGCGGCGTTCAATCGATCAGTTCTCAGTTGTTCGAAACCAACTGCCGTCGACCGAGTGGACCAACGTTGACCGCCACGACAGGTTTCGGTCGAATTCAAACCCGCTCGACCGCTAAGAACATTTGTACAGGTTTGGTCCCCGACTTGGGGATCAAACCGCTAATTGTAGCAGTGCAGTTGCTGGCAGGGAAATCAACGAGTTCAGATTACTTCACAGAATCGTTGTCCAAGCTATTCCCCCACGCGAGGCGAGACCAACGCGTCCGCCAGCTCGAGAAAATCGCGGCAGGTCACGTCGGGAACGTAGGGAGAATCCTCGTAGGGGAGGTCACCCCGGTTAACAAACGCCCCCCGCAAGCCGCACATTCTGGCCCCCATCACATCAAACGAATTCGCCGACACCATCAAGCATTCACCCACTTCCAGGCCCAGCAGACCGGCAGCACGACGATACACGCCGGGATGCGGTTTAAACGCCCCGGCGACCTGCACCGAGATGATGCGGTCAAACTCCCACTGAACCCGGTTCTTGGCGAGATGATCGAGGAACTCCGGCTCCCCATTCGACAATGCGACAAGCTGGTATCGCTTCGCCAATCGTTCCAGCCCCTCAGCCACATCAGGAAAGGGCGAAAGCTCCTGCCAGGCTTCCATCAGCCTCGACAGCTCATCCTGCGTGAAGTCGACTCCGAACAGTTGCAGCGTGTAGTGACAGGCCCGACGGGCGACAGGCAGATACCCGCTGTGCCCCAGCATGACAATATTGTCCTGATACTGTTCGATCCGCTGTCGATACCGCCATTGTCGCCAGAATTCGTCGGCCGAAATCGAAGAGCCCTTGGCGTCGAGAAACTCTTGAATCGCCGGTGTGAGGCTGCCCCCTAAATCGAGCACCGTGCCGAACAAATCAAACGTCAGCGCTTTAACATTTTCAAGTGGAGACAACTCGCCAATCTCCTTTCGTGCATGGCGGCTCTTTGCTTTTGTCGGTCCCCAATTTAACATGAGGTGCACGCACACGAAACAAAGGCCCACCACGACCGATGACCGAAGTTGGTAAAGTTTTCTTGGTTGGAGCAGGACCGGGGGATCCCGGACTGCTAACACTTAAGGCGCTCGACTGCCTGCGCCATGCCGATTTGATTCTGTACGACGGACTGGTGAATCCGCTGGTGCTAAGGCACACGCACGCACATGCCGAGCGGACATGCCGTTCGAGCGGACCACAGGGGTTACGCCTCGACCAAGAAGAGATCAACCAACGGCTCATCGAGGCCGCGAATGAGGGAAAAAATGTCGTCCGCCTCAAAGGGGGCGACCCGTTTATCTTCGGTCGAGGGAGTGAAGAAGCCGAAGCACTTCGCGATGCGGGCATCGCGTTCGAAGTCGTGCCAGGAATTACGGCGGCCACCGCCGCCAGCGAATGTGCTGGTATCTCGCTGACACATCGCGACCATGCCTCGGCGGTCGCTTTTATCACCGGGCATGAAGGTGATTCGAAAGAGGACAGTTCTCTCGACTACACGAATCTGGCCCAATTCCCCGGAACGCTGGTCTTCTACATGGGCCTGCATCGTTTGGAATTCATCGTCGAATCGTTGCTCGCCGCCGGCAAGCTGCCTGATACTCCGGCAGCGGTCATCAGCCGGGCGAGTACCTACGAGCAACGGACGGTCACGTCGAACTTGTCGGATTTGATTCAAGACGTCCGCGCAGCAGAGCTGCATGCTCCTTCGTTAATCGTGGTCGGCGATTGCGTTCGCATGCGGGATCGCATTGCCTGGTTCGAACAGCGCCCTTTGTTCGGCAAGCGGATCGGAATTACGCGACCTGAGGCGCAATGCGGGCCGGTCATCGACCGTGTCGTCGATTTCGGCGGTCAGCCGGTTGTCATCCCGTGTATTGAGATTCTGCCTCCCGGAGATTGGTCAGCCGTTGATGAAATGATCGGCGGTATTGCCGGGTTCGACTGGTTAGTTTTTACCAGCGTGAATGGCGTCTCATCCTTTTTTGACCGGCTTTGGTCATTGGGGCACGATGCGAGGTTGTTGGCCCACGCGCGAATCGCAGCGATCGGCACTTCCACGGCCGAGGCGTTAGCCGAACTCCACCTGCGTGCCGATGTCGTACCCGACACCTTTCGAGCCGAAGCACTTGCCGAGGCTCTTGTGCCGCATGTCGACGGAAAAAATGTCCTGTGGATCGGCGCCAGCCGGGGGCGTGATGTCTTGCCGACGACTTTGGAATCAGCCGGGGCGCGTGTCGAAAAGCTAGTCGTGTACCGTAACGAGGATGCGGCTTCCATCCCTGAGGATAGTGCAGACCTTTTGGTGAACGGCCAAATCGATTGGGTTGGTCTTAGTAGTCCCTCGATTGCCCGCAGCTTTGCTAATCTGTTGGACCCTGAAACCAAGTCACATATCGGCACTAAGACCAAACTCGCCAGTATCAGTCCAGTGACCAGTGAAGCGGCTCGGGAAGTCGGCTTGCCGATTTCCGCTGAAGCCGAAACCTACACCTGGGACGGAATCCTCGATGCCATCGTCGGCGCGGAACGTGATTGATTAAGACCAATCGCATGATTCATTCGATGTCCCTTGGCATCAGATGATTGGCCAACGTTTCTCGATGCGGTAATATCGTCCCTTTGGACATAGGCCGTTATCGTTTCCGCATCGACCGTTTGTTGAGCCAGCGCCGCCGAGCGGATTAACGACTCTATCTGATATGACCACAAATCGCTTTTCACCTCGCGGCTGCCCCGTTGTCCTGTCGGTCATTCTATTGGCGGTTGTCGTTTCAGTTGTCTGGGGATTCCCATCGAACTGGATCGAGTGGAGTCAGTTTGATTCCATCGCGATATGCCGAATTACGATGCTACGGAACGACACCGTGAGTATTCCCGCAGACCTTCTGCAGCAGGTCAAGCAAGGTCAGATTTGGCGGCTCTTGACGCCGGCCGTCATTCACCTTGGCTTCGTGCATTTGGCCGTGAACATCTTCTTGGTCTACTTCTTGACAGCACCGGTTGAGACGGAGATCGGAAGTTGGAGAGCTTTTGCAATTCTGTTATTGATCGTCTCGTTTTCAAACCTGATACAGGCGTTCTATTCGGATCTCCCATTCGGTGGTTTGTCGATGATCTGGTGCGGCATCCTCGGGTATCGCGCCCTCTATCGCTGGTTCGATCCATCGTCGCCATTAGCTCTCCGATCTTGGCTTGTCTGGCTCGGGCTGATCGGAATTGGCGTGGGTCTGCTCAGCGGATTGGATTATTTTGCTGATCGACGCCCCCATTGGTTGCCACGGATTGCAAACGCTGCCCATGTCACCGGACTCGTCGTTGGTGCGCTCTTAGCTGCGATATCAATAAATCTCCGTCGCAGCCGACCTGGCAGCACAAAATGTGAGACGGCTGGTTAGGAACAAACCGCTCCTGATATTGCGGTTGGTCGATCACGATTTGTGAACGTCCCGCGCGATTCTTGTGAACGTTCCTCGCATTTTCCGCATCCGATCTCTCTGAATCTGCAGTCACGCAAATCGCTGGATCACAGGCGTGGAACGATTCGAGCCTGCACACTATGATCGGCCCTCAGTTTGATGACCGTTCAACACTTTCACGGCTCGCTCAACACCCGAGTCGGACTATTCATTTGATCCTGTGGGCAACCCGCGTATGAATTCCACCTCGCTGGCCGTTGAATCTGAGCCCAGCGAGCCTGCGCGGCGCTATCGCTTCTTCCCCGGCTGGACGATGGTCGCCATCGCGGCAGCAGCCTTGTTTATGTCGGCTCCCGGCCAATCGTATTCCGTCGCAGCGTTCAAGGAACCAATGCGCGAATCGCTGCGGATCAGCGAAACGAGTTTTTCGCTGGCTTACGCGTTTGCCACAATTATCAGCGGAGCCCTTCTACCGATGGTCGGCCGCTTGCTCGATCGACAGGGAGCGAGGCGGTTACTTCCTGCGATCGCGTTATTACTGGGGTTGGCCTGCCTGGGGATGTCGCGGGTCTCCAGCTTGGGAAGTTTGTATTTTGGTTTCAGCTTTGTTCGCTCGCTGGGGCAGGGGGCGCTGACACTGGTGGCCGCCTGGATGGTTTCCGAATGGTTTTCCCGCCGGCGCGGATTTGCAACCGCCATTTCGGGATTGGGCGGTAGCCTTTCCGTAATGAGCATTCCCCTGGTGAATGCCTATGTGATTTCCCAGTTCGGTTGGCAAACCGGATGGATCGTACTGGGCATTGCGGTGTGGGGATTGCTGTTACTCCCCAGTATGGTCCTCGTCCGCAATCGGCCGCGAGACTTGGGATTGTTGCCGGACGGCGACGACATCGAGCAGCGAGAACAAACTTCGCCTGAAGAAGAACCATCAGCAGACCGGTCCGAAGCTGCTCAACAGAACGCTCCACTCGAACCGCAGTGGGAAGTTACTAGTGTGCTACGCGACCCGACGTTTTGGAAGCTGTTAGCAGTCCCAGCCACCAGTGGTATGGTAGGCACGGGACTTGTCTTTCATGCCGTTTCCCTTTTGGGAAGTCGCGGAGTGGCTCCCGGCTGGGCGCTGTCGCTGATTTCGTTGCAAGCACTCGTCGCAAGTTGTACTGCACTCATCGCCGGCTGGCTCACCGATCACTATCCGGCCCGGTACTTACTGTCGACCGCCATGCTGTTACTGGCAGTCGCCGGAACAACCGTGCTGGTCATGCCTTTTACAATCCTGGCGATTCTCTACGCAGCGTTACTCGGGTTGCATGGTGCCATTTTGCGCAGCACTGGGATGGTCGTTTGGATCAACTACTACGGCCTGGCCAACCAGGGGACCATTCGTGGCATTGCGATGGCCGTCATGGTGTTCGCCGCCGCGGTGGGACCTTTGCCGCTTGCGCTGTCGATTGATTGGTTTGCCACATACGACATCGCACTTTATGCCTTTATTGCCGTGCCGGCGGTGTCGTCGGTCCTGGTTTGGACGGCTGGCCCGCCGCGTTTGCAACCGACAAATTAATGCCCGTAGTCGCCCCCACTCACGACCGTGCCGTATTCGGCATAATCGACACTTACGATGTCGCGACTCTGTAATGTTAATGTTTGGTTGGTAGTATCGCCCACATTTGTCGGATATGATCAAATTCCAGTCGGTGGCTGGTCCGACTCTCGCTTCAACGCTGCCGTATTATACGCTGAACTCACGACGACGACGCAATCGCGGGTGGGTGGTACGGGCCACGGGCGTCGACTTTCGAAACGGTGCAAGAATCAGCATCCAATTGCTATTAGAGAGGTTTACTTTTTCTCGTGGGCGTTTCTGGCTCGTGGGAGCCAGCTATTATAGGACAAAACGCGATTTTCGCGGCCACAAGTCAGCGTAATACGCTGTAGAACCTTTTGTTGTGACGGATAGATGTCGAGAATCTTAGACAGAATTTTTCAAGCCGCGACTGAAAGCTCACCAAAAATCAAGCGGTGGGTGTGGCGGCGGTGGTATGAATATCTGGCCGGTTACAAGCAGGATACTTGGTCGTTCATGAATTACGGGTACGAGCCCTTGGACGACTCGATTCCCCATCCGGAACTCGAGGAAGACGATGAGATCGACCGATACTGCATTCAACTTTACCACCGAGTTGCCAGCGCCGTTGATTTGAAGGATCGGGACGTTCTGGAAGTGGGCAGCGGCCGCGGCGGAGGGTCGTCTTTCATCAAACGGTATCACCATCCCAAAACGATGACCGGTGTTGACTTCTCGCCCAAGGCCGTCGAATTTGCCAGCGGGCTCCACCACGTTGACGGTTTGAAGTTTGAACAAGGAGACGCTGAAAAGCTGCATTTCGAGAACGACACGTTCGACGCTGTAGTCAACGTCGAATCTTCTCACTGCTACGGATCGGTCCCCAAGTTTTTGGCAGAATCCCGCCGCGTATTACGTCCCGGTGGTCATTTTCTGTTCGCCGATTTTCGACCGGCCGAACAGATTGATGAGTTGGCAACCCAGATCCAAGAATCGGGGATGACTGTGCTGGAAGAGGAGAACATATCTCCCAATGTCGTCAAAGCACTCGAGATCGACACCGAACGAAGAAAAGAAATGATTCGCAGTTCCGTCGGGCGCTGGATGTCGAAGTCGTTTCATCAGTTCGCCGGCGTTGAAGGCTCGACCATCTATCAGAATTTCGATACCGGCGTTTTCATATACAAGCGGTACTTGCTGCAAAAACCGACGGGCGACGTGACCCAGGCCGATAAGCCTTAGTCAAAGTCGCAACCACGACGCCGCTGAAGTGTCGCGAATTGATTGGCTGTTCGATTGCGATTTTCAAACTGCAAACGGTCGGCATTCGACAGCCGGGATCTTTGCACAGCATTGCTTGGCAATGCAACAACTGAAATTGACACAGGACGCGGGAACTGTTGAGTCACGTCGAGTTTTCGGCAGCGGCTGGAAAAATTAGGGGCCGCGCCGGGACCAATAGAGGTCGCAAATGTTAGACAAAATCTTTATGACTGCAACGGAAATCTCGCCAAAACTCAAACGGTGGTTATGGCGGCGCTGGTATCAGTATTTGGCCGGCTATCGGGCGGAATTCTGGTTGTTTATGAATTACGGTTACGCACCGCTCGACGATTCCTCTCCAATGCTAGAGCTTGCAGAAGAGGAAGAACAGGATCGGTTTTGTATTCAACTTTACAATCATGTTGCCGGTCGCGTTGACCTGAAGGATGTGAAGGTATTGGAAGTGGGCAGCGGTCGCGGTGGCGGCAGTTCTTTCATCAAGCGCTATCTTGCTCCCAAGACGATGACCGGCGTCGATTTCTCTTCCAAGGCTGTCGATTTTTCCAATCGCATTCATGATGTCGAAGGATTGACCTTTCAGCAGGGCGATGCGGAAAAGTTACAGTTTGATGACAATTCCTTCGATGCGATTGTCAATGTCGAGTCATCGCATTGCTATGGCTCGGTTCCAAGGTTTCTGGCACAGGTACAGCGCATATTGCGGCCTGGTGGCCATTTCCTGTTTGCCGACTTTCGGCCATCCGAACAAATTGACGAGTTGACAAGCCAACTTCAAGAATCGGGGCTGTCGATCTTGGAAGAGGAAAATATCTCTCCCAATGTTGTCCGCGCGCTCGAACTCGACAGCGAACGGAAAAGAGAGTTGGTGAAACTCAACTTCGGCCGCGTTCTTTCAAAATCGATGCAGCAATGTGTCGGAGTCAAGGGCTCGACGATCCACCAGAACTTTGATACCGGCGTATTTATCTACAAGCGCTTCTTGCTGCAAAAGCCGACCGACGGAACAGAATCCGATGACACTCAGTCAGAGTCGCAACCGGCGTCCGGTGCAGCCAACAACTAAAATCGAGCTTTGCGTTGCGAAAGGTATTCCAAAAGCGCATTTCCGAACTGCATGCTGGTGTCGAGCGAAACGTAATCGACCCCCAAACGCAAGCATTCTTGCCGGTAGCGATCGCGGAGTTCTTTGAGTGTTTCGAGATAGTCGCCGCGAATTCCGTCGGCGTCGATGACGACCGACTCGCCCGTTTCAGGATCCTTGAAATCGACCATGCCTTGAAACGGAAAATTGGCTTCGGCTTCGTCGAGCACGTGAAACAAGATAATGTCGTGCCCCTGATACCGCAGCATGTTTAGCGATTCGAGGACTGACTCGGGTTCTGCCAATAGATCTGAGAACAGCATGATCAAGCTGCGATGCTTAATCATGGCTGCAATCTGCTGCAGATTCTTAGCAATTTCGGTCGGTCCGACCGGCTGAGCCTTCGCCAACAGTGCCAGGATGTTACCGAGTTGCGAACGACGGCTACGAGCCGGAAGGCTGTTGCGTATCTTTTCGTCGAATGTCACCAAGCCCACCGGATCTTGCTGATGCACCATCAGGTATCCGAGCGCTGCCGCCAAACAAACCGAGTAATCAAACTTGGTCAGTTGCTGCCGATACGTGTACGCCATGCTGGCCGAAAGGTCCATCAGCAGGTACCCGGTGATGTTCGTTTCGGCCTGATATTTTTTGATGTAGTAGCGATCGGTTTTGGCGTACACCAACCAGTCGATATCTTTCGGGTCGTCTCCTTGGGTATATCGGCGGTGCTCGCTGAACTCGACGCTAAACCCATGGTACGGGCTGGCATGCAGCCCGCTTAAGAACCCCTCGACGATAAACCGGGCCCGTAAGTCGAGTCGAGACACCGACTGAATGACTTCCGGCTTAAGATATTTTTCGGTTGAAGACATTTCCCGATTCTACCGCAGGGCGACTCTTGGATTAGGACGCGGCCTCCCACAATATCACGATTCGTATTTGGGAATATTCGGTTCCGCAACCTCTTCGATCAGGCGAGCGATAATATCTTCCGAAGCAAAGCCCTCGGCTTGTGCCTGAAAGTTGGTCGAAATGCGATGCCGCAACACTGGAACGGCTACTTTTCGAATGTCTTCCAGTGAAACACTGGGCCGCCCGTCCATCGCTGCAACCGCCTTGCCTCCGGCGATAAGGAATTGTCCGGCTCGGGGACCGGCCCCCCAATCGACCAGGTCACGAATGAATTTGGGCGAAGCACCATCGCTGGGACGAGTTGCCCGCACTAAGCGCGCCACGTAGTTCACCGTCAATGGTGCCGCTTCAATTTGATTGATTTGCCGTTGCAAATAGACAATCGACTTGGCGGACAACACCTTGCGAATTTCCGGTGCCTCGCCACGTGTCGTCGTCGTGAGGATTTCCTCTTCTTCATCCAAGCTGGGATAATCCACTTTCACATTGAACATAAATCGGTCGAGTTGAGCTTCCGGTAGCGGATACGTTCCTTCCTGCTCGATCGGGTTTTGCGTGGCGATGACGAAGAAGGGTTCCGGCAGTGGGTAAGTCGTTTGGCCGACCGTTACCTCGCGTTCCTGCATCGACTGCAACAAAGCCGCCTGAGTTTTGGGTGGTGTGCGGTTGATTTCGTCCGCCAACAAAATGTTGGTAAACACGGGCCCTTTCACAAAGCGGAACTCGCGTTTGCCGCTGTCAGTTTCGTCAAGCACGTTCGTGCCTGTGATATCGGACGGCATCAGGTCGGGCGTAAATTGAATTCGCTTAAACGCAACATCCAAAATGCGGGCAATCGTGCTGACGATTAACGTCTTGGCGAGTCCCGGTACACCAACCAGAAGGCAATGTCCCCCAGTAAAGATCGCCGAAAGAATCTGATCGATAACAACATCCTGACCGATGATGACTTTGTGCAATTCTTCGGTCATCAATTCCCGGTGCTTTTTAAATTTATCGAGAAACTCGTCGAAGTCGCGTTTGTCTGCAGCCAAGATGCACCCTGCTAACCGGTTAGGTCGTTTTGGATCGGTTGATGTGTACGACAGTGCAGAAGATTCTATAGGGAGTGGCGCGCGTCGGAAAGGGGACACCGCCTGAGAAGCGCGTTGTTTGAGCCGATCCGCTCAAACAGAACCGGTCTTCCAGCGCGCATCTTTCCAGAGAACCAAATGCAAAACGAAAGATTTCCGAATCGGGATCAACCGATAGGCGCATTATTCGTCAGCATCGTCACGTCGTGGTGGCCGGCCTTGTCCTCCCCAGCCCAACTTGCGGTGAAGCGTCGTGTAATAGCTATGCCCAGGCGTTTTTGCCAATTTGAATGTCACGGGGGCCTTGCGAACGAAGACAACATCGCCCTGACCGATCGGCCGCTGGATTTGCCCATCCACCGCCAGCATGACGCCTTCGGGCACGTCGGGAACGGTCAGCGAGAATTCGCAGTCTGCAGAATCGACCAAGGGGCGGTCTGTCAGTGCATGCGGGCAGATGGGAGTGACCACAAATGCCTGCAGTTCTTGTCGCAAGATTGGCCCGCCGGCCGACAAGCTGTGGGCCGTCGAACCGACTGGAGTGCTGACAATGACACCGTCACAACTGTAGGTGGTGACCGATTTGCCGTCGATGGTCAAAGTCACATCGAGCATCGCAAGCGATCCAGCCGACAGAATGGCTGCCTCGTTCAAACCGAGAAAGGTCTCGCTGGACCCATCCGCCCGGGAGAGAACGCATTCGAACATCAAATGCTCGTGCACATTGTAATTTCGAGATTGGATCTGTCGGAAGCATTCGGGAAACTCTTCCGGCTGTACATCGGCTAGGAATCCCAGACGCCCCAGATTGACTCCCAGAATCGGTAACTGCCGTCGTCCCAGTTGTCGGCAGGCACGCAGAATCGCACCATCGCCGCCGAGCACAATCACCAAATCGGCATCAACGCCGTCGAGATTGACTTCCTGCACGAAACCTGAGGCAACGACCATCGTTTCCGATTGACCGGAGAGGAACTGCAGCAAATCGTTTCGCGTTCCTTCAACCCGCGCAGATTGATCGCCGGCCAGGAGCACTAACTTGAGAATGGGATTTGGCATTTCGCGCCAATAACGATATGAGAGGATTTTGACTTGGTAGTACGATTCTGCACAATGGGGTGAATTTACACAACTCGTCACCAGCGGAAACAGAATCGATCAATGCATTTCCGCTGCTTCGCGAAGTCCCAGAAGTCACATGAACTATTTCGCCCACGGATTACGATTCGTCGATCAGCCCTACGTCCTCGCCGGAACTGCCATTCCCGATTGGCTTTCCGTGAGTGACCGCCGGGTAAGAATGCGCGAAAACGCAGTGATGCCGTTTCGGGACGATTCCAATCGCATGACCGCCGATTTGGCCACCGGAATACTCCAACACCTTGACGATGACCAATGGTTCCATCGGACGCGTGTTTTCGTCGAAACTTGCGGCGATTTGGCCAATCTGTTTCGCAACCTGCCGGAAATGGACGACGGATTTCGCCCAGGATTTTTGGGGCATATTGCCACGGAACTCCTGCTGGATGGCGTGTTGATCGAAACTCAGCCTGAATTGATCGATCGCTATTACGATGGCATGGCCGGTGTTGATGCCGATTTTGTCCAGGCCACCGTGAACCAGATGGCCAAACGACCGGCAACGAATCTGGCACGTCTCATACCACGTTTTCTCGAAGAACAGTTCTTACGTGACTATGTCGAACCATCCCGATTGCTGTTTCGCTTGAATCAAGTGATGCGTCGCATCAAACTGAAGCAACTTCCCGATTCAACAATTGATATTCTGCGTTCGGGGCGGGACATCGTTCAGGCCCGCATCGACTCACTGCTCCCCGAGGAACATTTCGCGACGAAGCCGACTCAACAAGGAACGACACCATGAAGTACGGAATGAATATGCTGTTGTGGACTGCCGACGTGGACGAGTCCCATTACGGCCTTTTGGAACAAATTAAGGGTTGGGGCTTCGACGGTGTCGAGTTGCCGATTTTCGATCTCAATATCGAAAAGTTCCAACAGCTCGGCGAAAAACTCGAGTCTCTCGAATTGGAACGGACGGCCGTCACGGTTTGTACGGCCGAGGCGAATCCCGTCGCCGAAGATGCCGGAATTCGTCAGGCCGGTTTGGACCATCTGAAAAAAGCCGTCGATGTCTGTGCTGCCGTCGGTTCCCCGTTGCTGTGTGGCCCCATCCATTCCGCGTTGGGCGAGTTCACCGGTAGTGGACCTTCAGCCGACGAATGGGAACGTGGCAAAGAAACACTGGCGAAAGCAGCCGACCACGCCCAGGAAAACGGCGTGACTCTGGTCGTGGAGTACCTCAATCGATTCGAATGCTATTTTCTGAACTGTGCTGAAGATGCCGCCCGATTCGTGGGAGAGGTCAATCATCCTCATCTGAGAATGATGTATGATTCGTTTCACGCCAACATTGAAGAAAAAGATATCACCGCCGCCGTTAAAACCTGCGCTCCGCATCTGCAGCATGTGCACATCTCGGAGAATGATCGATCGACGCCCGGCGAGGGAAACGTCGATTGGGATACAACCTTCGCAGCTTTGAAAGAAGTCAATTACGACGGCTGGTTGATGATTGAGGCATTCGGGCTCGCGTTGCCTGACCTCGCTGCCGCGACAAAAATCTGGCGCCGCATGTTCCCATCCGAGGAGCACCTCGCAACCAAGGGGCTGGAATTCATGAAGTCCCGCTGGGAAGTTTAGCCGGCATCGTTTAACTCTGTTATGCCTCGTCGGCTGAACATCTCAACGTCCATCGGATGGTGGCCGGCGTCGCTTCGGAGATCGCATCGTAGAGTTCCTGATCGTCGTGGTAGGGGCGAGCTGCGATCGGAAAACCGGTTGTAGCGAGGTGAAGTTCTTCGCTCCGGAGAAGCTTCGCAGAAACATCGACTCTGTTGTCGGTGAGAGGCGATAATTGCACAGATTGGCCTGCGGGGGATGTGGTCTCCAATGGCGCCGGCGACTCCGAACAACATAGCCACAGGCTCACCAAATCGAAGAATTGGACGACACGGTAACCGAATTCAATCAGTCGATCAGGGTCTCGTTTGTGATCGAGTCGTTTTTGCGACGCTGCACAACATTCCCCCTGAAACTTCTCTTGTTCGCTCAGAAACATATGGAGGGCTCGTTGATCGTCATTTACTTCCCGTGAAGAAAGAGCACGTACTGCCAAGGCGCAGAAGTGACGGCTGACCCAAACTCCCACCAAGGGATCGATCTGCTGCACGCACTCATCAATGCTTTTGCGCCAAATCTCCGTGGCTGCGGGGGCAGGCATTTCGCGAAAGTCACGCGGAATACCTGTCGCGGGATCGATCCGCGGTGCGGAATCCCACACCTGCCAACCGTCGTCGTGGTGGTGTACTGCTTGCTTCATGAGGGAAATCTCGTCTGCTTCAATCGTCACCGAATCGAACCACCAGCAGTCCGCGATCTCCGCCGCAAGCTGCGCATGAGCGATCTGTGGAATGATCAACCATTGCTGGGCGTTCTCTCGGCGAATCATGGTGGCACCGTCAGGGGCACGAAACGATCAAGCGAAGTACAACACGTCATTCTCCACACCGAGCTGATTTCAGGGAATACGGATCTTTGGAGAGAAGTGGGATCGGGGCGTTTTCCCTTTTCGCCAGATCGCATCTCAGCAAGCACGACAGGCTAGGGCAGCGATTTGGAGTTACATTGCCGGTGGCGTCAGAAGGGGTGAAGAGACAGGCATTTCAGGCTCTCTCGCCGATCATACTGCCGTTACCCTTGTCGCATCCCGGTTGGCTCGGGTCTAATGAAACAAAGGGCGATTTAGGTTGACATTAACGATTCTGAAAGACTCCTCATGGCTAGCCGGTCTCAGCTGCTGCTCGTTGCGTCAGTAATAACGCTTTGCTTCTCCAGTGCTGTGAATGCGCAGACATTCCAGAATGAGAAGTACGGGCAGGAAGACAAGTTCCGGCAGCTTGAAGAAATACTGCCGACCCCCAATGTGTACCGCACGGCTTCCGGTGCCCCCGGCTCGGAATACTGGCAACAGCGCGCGAATTATGTCATCGACGTCGAACTAGACGACGAAAAACAACGCATCATCGGTTCGGAAACAATCACCTACAGCAACCATTCCCCCGACACACTCTCGTACATCTGGCTTCAACTCGACCCGAATATCAATACTCCCGACTCCGATGCCGCGTTAACCGCAACTCCACCGAGTTTCGATCGAATGTCGATCGGCGCACTCGACCGTCTGCTGGTACGCGAAAGCTTCGATGGTGGCGTCAAAATCAAATCGGTCAAAGACGCATTCAATAATCCACTGGAGCACACGGTTGTTAAAACGATGATGCGTATCGAATTGCCAACGCCATTGGCGAGTGGCGAATCGACAAAATTCTCGGTCGCGTGGGAATACAACATCAATAATGCCAAGTTGGTCGGCAGTCGTACCGGTTACGAGCACTTCGAGGAAGATAAAAACAACATCTACGAAATGGCCCATTGGTATCCGCGAATGGTAGCCTATACCGACGCGACGGGTTGGCAGCACAAGCAATTCCTGGGGCGTGGTGAGTTCACTTTAGAACTGGGCGACTATGTCGTTCGCATTACCGTTCCGAATGACCACGTCGTTACTGCCACGGGAGTGTTGCTGAACGATGAGGAAGTGCTAACTGACGAGCAACGGCAGCGACTCAAAGATGCCGAAACGGCAAAGACGCCGGTTTTCATTGTCACACCCGAAGAAGCGAAAAAGAACGAATCGAACAAGCCGACCGGAAAGAAGACTTGGATATATCAGGCCGACAACGTCCGCGACTTCGCTTTTGCCTCGTCCCGCAAATTCATCTGGGACGCACAATTGCACAATCTCGAGGGCAATCGTGTGATGGCCATGTCGTTGTATCCCAACGAAGCGGAGCCGTTGTGGAGCAAATATTCCACGCACTCGATCATTCATACGCTTAACGTCTACTCCCGATACACGTTCGCCTACCCCTATCCGGTGGCCATTTCGGTGAACGGCCCCATTTACGGCATGGAATATCCCATGATTTGCTTCAATGGGCCGCGGCCGGAAAAGGACGGCACTTATTCAAAGCGGACAAAGTATTCGTTGATCTCGGTCATCATTCATGAGGTCGGGCACAACTACTTCCCCATGATCGTCAATTCTGACGAGCGTCAATGGACCTGGATGGACGAGGGGCTCAACACATTCTTGCAGTATCTCGCTGAACAAGAATGGGAAGACGATTACCCCTCCCGACGCGGCGAACCGAAAGACATCGTGCCCTATATGCGCAGCCGCAACCAAATGCCGATCATGACGAATTCCGAATCGATCCTGCAATTCGGTCCGAATGCGTATGCCAAGCCCGCGACGGCCCTCAATATCTTGCGGGAGAGTATTCTGGGACGGGAACTGTTTGACTATGCGTTCAAAGAGTATGCCCGTCGTTGGATGTTTAAGCGTCCCATGCCGGCCGATTTCTTCCGCACTATGGAAGACGCATCGGGCATCGATCTCGACTGGTTTTGGCGAGGCTGGTTTTACACGACCGCACACACCGACATTTCGATCGAGAATTTACGCATTCATACTGTCAAATCGCGAGACCCTGATGTCGAGAACAAATTGCGCCGAGAGGAACGTGATGACGAGCCGACAACCTTATCCGAGTCGCGCAACAAGGAACTGCCCAAACGCGTCGACGAGTATGAGGAGCTGAAAGATTTCTACAACAGCTTTGACGACCTGGAAGTGACCGAAGACGACCGCAAGGCGTTTCAGCGGTTCCTCAAAGGATTAGACGACCATGAGAAAGAGTTGTTGGAATCCAAGCAATACTTCAACGTCGTAGAATTGAGAAACATCGGTGGCCTCGTTATGCCGGTTGTTCTCAAGTTCGAATTCGAGGATGACTCATCTCGCGAGGTGCGCATACCCGCTGAAATCTGGCGACGCAACAGCGAGAAAGTCTCGAAACTCGTCATTACAAACAAGCCTGTGAAATCGGTGACGCTCGACCCGCATCTCGAAACGGCCGATGTCGATTTGACGAACAATCATTTTCCTCGCCGGCCGGTCAAGACACGATTCGAGCTGTTTAAGTCGCAGCAACAATCGAGAAACGAAATGCAAAAGCAAAAGGCTGCCGAAAAGAAAGCCAATGACGAAAAAGACAAATCCAAGAAGAAAGACAAATAGCAGCGGCGACCGCTTGCAAAACATTCTTCCGGAGCGATCACCGGTTATTGTTGGAAAGTCAATCGAATGAGCCGCCCAATGCAATCACTGTTCGGATTATTGACAATACTCTGTGCATGCGCTTCTTCCGCAGAGGCCCATCCGTTTCATGTCAGCATCGCCGAGGCGAACCGAAATCCCAAAACCGGTAATCTGGAAATCGCGTTAAAGGTCTTTCCCGGCGATCTGGAACGAGCCGTCCGCTTGAAAACAAAACAACCAGTCGACTTGGACAAAACCAAAAACGTAGACAAATTGATCGTCGAATACCTCAACACGGTGTTTCGAGTGAAATCGGTCGACGGCAAACGTCGGAAAATCAAATGGGTCGGTAAGGAAGTCACGCTCAAAGATGCCTGGCTTTACTTCGAGATTCCAATCCCCGGCGGATTGGAAGGCGCAGAACTCGAATACCGTCTGTTCTTTGAGCTACAGGAAGACCAGGTGAATACGATCAACCTGGTGGACGGCAAACGGGGCAACACTCTGACATTCCATAAAGATCGCCCCAAGCAAGTCGTCAAACTCGCTGAGCGAAAATCGGAAGCCGCAAAGCGTGAAGCGCCGAAACCGTAGACGACGCCCGCCCGCTGAACTCGCGGCGTAGATGCTGAAGACTCGCCACTTCAGCGGGAGTGCGTGGCTCCTGCCGAGCGGCGCTACCGGCAGTCAGGCCTCTGCCCGCGCGCCTGCACTTTCTGAACGAGCTGCGCAAAGCCTTCAGGGATTCACGCGATCATCGTTGCCTAGTGCCGGATTTCCGGGTTGCATTCGCTTCAGAATCGAATCTGCGGTACGATTCGTATGCGTCAAATCGGCATTTGTTCGCCATCATTGCATTCCTAATAGGTAAGACGACTATGAAATCCCTGAGCGCATCAATCCTCGTATGTCTGGTCGTTACGTCGACAACAATGCAGGCCGCAGACTGGCCTCAATGGCGGGGCCCCAATCGCGACGGCATCTCGAAGGAAACGGGACTGTTGCAAGAGTGGCCGGAAGGCGGCCCAGCCATCCGTTGGAAGGCGACAGGGATCGGCAGCGGCTACTCGTCACCGGCGGTCGTGGGCGGGCGGGTCTACCTGCAAACCACGCGAGGCAGCCAGGAGTTTGCTTTGGCTCTCGATGAACAGACGGGTGAAGAAATCTGGTCGGTCTTGATCGGCAACGTCGGCGAGAATCGCGGACCGCAATACCCCGGAACACGCAGCACACCGACCGTCGATGGCGATCGCATGTATTGCCTCGCGTCCGATGGACAGCTCTCTTGCCTCGATTCGACATCCGGGGATGTGAAGTGGCAAACCAACTT
This sequence comes from Planctomycetaceae bacterium, assembly GCA_028284485.1. Lineage (GTDB taxonomy): Bacteria > Planctomycetota > Planctomycetia > Planctomycetales > Planctomycetaceae > JANQRQ01. The sequence goes on from JANQRQ010000334.1 coordinate 33,807, forward strand.
GCAGCAGGACTTCAACGGAAAGCCAGGCCAGTGGGCTTATACCGAGTCGGTACTGATCGACGGTAGTGTTGTCGTCTGCACGCCAGGTGGCGAATCGGCAGCGATTGCCGCTCTCGACAAAAACAGCGGCGAAACAATCTGGAAATCGGCCGTTCCCGATGGGGGCACCGCAGAGTATTCGTCGGCGATGATTGTCGAAGACGGCGGTACCAAGCAGTACGTGCAGTTCCTGCGAAACGGAATTGTCGGCGTCGAAGCAGATACCGGCACCTTCTTGTGGATTTACGGCAAAACGGCGAAACAACCGGCGAATATCCTGACACCGATCGTCCAGGGGAATCGAGTCTTCTCCTCAGGATCACGTTCAGGAGGCGCGCTGCTGGAATTGACTGCGCAAGACAACCGAATCCAATCAAATGAAGTTTACTTCGACCGGACGTTTGGTCCCGGAATCGGTGGGGCAGTTCTCATCGATGGCTACTTGTACGGAACCAAAGGGGGGTTGATGTGCGCGGACTTCGAAACGGGAAAAGTCGTGTGGACCGACCGAGCTATTGGTGATTCCTCGCTTTGTTTCGCCGACGGGCGGATCTACGCACGGACACATAACAATGCCGATGTGACGTTGATCGAGCCCTCACCCGAGGGGTTTCGCGAACGAGGACGATTCAAGCAGGCCGATCGCAGTGAGAGTCGCGCCTGGCCGCATCCGGTTGTCTCCAACGGCAGCCTGTACCTGCGCGACCAGGACGTTTGCTTTGTTACGACGTGCGGCAATGAATTTGGGGGCATTGTCAGACTACAGCGTGTTACGCTGACTCGTGGCCACGACAATCGCGTTTTTGTACTTTGATTGCCGGCTCCCACGAGCCAGAAACATCCACGCGAAAAAGTAAATCGCTCTAAAGCCCGAACATCGAGTCGAGCACGTCGTCAAGTAAACTTCCATGGCTCGGCGAGAAAATATCTTCCAGACTGAACGTCGACGAGGAACGTCGTATCGGGCGGCTGGCGAATGTGCCAACGTCATAACTTGGAGCGTTGCTCGTCGGTTTCGGTAGTTCGACCGTCTTGCCCGGCACCTGAAAACTGCCGCCCTCGCGCAGCCATTCGAGAATGGCTGCCAATTCGCCGTTGTCAAACCAGATTCCATGATCGCGGCAATAGTCAATGACGGTGCCGCTGTTGACGCCACCGCGCGGACTCAATCCGTAGTTGCGCCGATTCATCAGTTCGCGGCAAACAGGGCAGGGGCGATATCCCTCTCGGGGCTTGGGACGCGGAGTCGCATCGGGATCCGCGCGACGCGGCGATCTGCGGAAGACGGGAATCGTCTTCTGCTTTTTGGCCGTCTTCGCGAGATGCTCAAACACCTCGATGCCAAGCCACAACCCGGCACAACCGTCGCATTCCAATGAGGAAACTGTCGCATCTCCCAGACGACGGCTGTGCATTTGTCGTTTGTTGCGACAGGCCGGGCATGTGCTCGAGGTGCTTTCGCCCATTGTCTCCTCAGGAACAATCGGCGTTCCACAAGAATGGCAATAGCGGGCCTTGTCACTCACGCGTGTCTGGCAATGTGCACAAATCGTATGCAGGTCGCGGTCGTGCAGCGTAAAATCGCTGCCGCAATGGCTGCAGGCGATACTGTTCTTTTCGCGCGGACCGCCGCACGATGAACAACGAACCACTTTCGAATCGTGGTCGCGGGCACGTACGACTTTCATTACGGAACCGCATCGGCACCGAAACTTTGTGCCGGCCTGCAATTTCGACGCGTCGTATTGTCGTTTGCAGGATGCGCAAGCTACGAGTCGTCGCATAGTTGGATTCCAAGTGGCTGAGATCCTAATTCCTGCCGTGAGAGTATTCACAGCATCGATCAGCGTTACCGCAGACTTTTAGGCCGCATCGGACCGCCGATAAACGAATTCGTCTCGCATGCAATCGCTGCTGCCCGTCAGAAGTACTGACGATCTGCGAGACAGTCAAACGCCGTACAAATGGTGTTACTCAAAACGCCCGCTGTCAACGGAATTCATTCGTCTTGAGTAGAGCAGGGGGGGTTCGAGGTGGCGCCGTTCCGACGTTCGCCGAAGGAGCTGCTACCTATGTAACGGAAAATATCGCCCAGCGGATGACTGGAAATCTGAAATTCCGCCGTCTGTGTAATGACCTGAACTACGGGCCTTCCGACTGATGAGACACCAGGATTATCCCCACGAGCACATCATACGCTGCATGGCAGCCGACGGTGATTCCAAATCCGCGGAGCATGAACAGCGCCGCAAAAAACACGCCCGCAATGGCGCGGAATAGAAATCCGTAAATCGAAAAAATATCCGCCGGGGCGCCGACATAATGTGCCGACGAGAACATGACGCTGGTCAGGATGACAGCCAGTACGGCCGCCCAGGCCACGGGCATGTTTACCAGGCGCAATAGGTAAAAGACCATCGGCAATAGGCACAGCCGAAACAGGAACTCTTCATAGATTCCAGCCCCAACAAAGCCAATGAGATTTGCAGCCGCTTCCGGTGACCACATTGCGAGAGAAGTCGGGCCGAGCTTTTGAAACACCAGGTCTTGAACTTGCCCCAAAGCAATCAGGCAAAAAGCAAACAGAAGGCTCTCGGCCACCATTCCAACGAGCGTGTCGGCAGCGACGCGATGGGGATGTCGCCCCAAGAAATGCCAAGCGATGAGCGCCAAAGTCACCAATGCTGGTAGCAACCAAGTTTGGTGCAGCCCCGCTTCGCTGAGCCATACCCGCATCCAATGGTCGGCTCCGTTACGGACGTTGGCCTGGGCTGCGGAATGGAACCACAACACACCAGCCTCGTAAGCCACCAACAGCGGTGCCAGGAAGACCAGCGAAGGAAGTGGGCGTCGCGACGCGATCCAGTAGTCGCACGAGGAGTCGAATGCCGCGCCACTGCTGGCTTCGATCGACGCTTCACAGGGTTCTACCGTCATCCGAGTCATTGATCCCGCTCCAATGACTTTATCGTCCTCGGCTG
>JANQRQ010000003.1 GCA_028284485.1 Planctomycetaceae bacterium
ACGGAACCATCAGCGAACAGGAAGTGAGCACCACCGAGGTGGGCACTACCAGCGGTTCGGTGAGGCTGTCGGTTGCCTTCCGGCTGCGTCCAGTTCATCGCCCATTCGCCGTTTAAGCACAACGCGTTCGTCGCGCCACGGGCACCCATGAACATACTACTACGGTCCATGGCTCCGTAGAAACGGGAGCGGTTCAGACCGTTGTTCTGCATGTTCCACTTGGTTTCCGCAACGATAACCGTGTTCGACGAGCCGTCGAGAACGTCACGCATGTTGCGCGGGCCACCCGCGTTGGTCCGGCCCAAAAGGCCGTTACGGCGGTAAAGCTGCACATGGTGGTTGTTGCGGTTGCCGCCGTGGTAGCCGTTGTAGGAACTGGCATTCCCCTGATAGCTACTGGTCGCCGATGGACGAACTTCGCCATCGTTACGAGTTGTCGGCTTGGCATCCGACGGACAACTAAACAGCGGGAGAACCGTAGCGGCGAGCGCCTGGTTCGTCAAACCGTTACCCGGAAGGGCGTTCCCTTGGGTATCAGTCCGGTTTTCTGCAATCTGCTGTTCCGCGTTGAACTGGTCAAACAGACCACCTTGATCGAGGAACGGGAGGATGGACCATCCCCAACCAAAGGCCGAGCCACCATCGGCATCATTGATGTCATTATCAAATGTGCCCATGTAGTGATGGCCCATCGGGAAGAACTGATAGACGTCATGGTAGTTGTGCAAGGCCAATCCGAATTGCTTCATATTGTTCTTGCATTGTGTCCGACGGGCCGCTTCGCGGGCCTGTTGGACGGCCGGAAGTAGTAACGCAATAAGAATCGCAATAATGGCGATCACGACGAGGAGCTCAATCAATGTAAATCCACGAGCTCGCCGGCGCATACGAAGGGGGTGAGATTTGTCTTGCTGCATTTAGTAGCCTCCATTAGCAAAAGACAGAAAATGAATGAATGTAATCCGAAAAACTCTGACGTGGCGTTTCCTTTCTAAGTGACGAGTCCATTGACACCGGCCATCGCGAGAGGGAAAGAACTGACGGAAACACTTCCCGAAATGGCCATTCCCACCTTGTTTGGACGCAAATCCATTCTCAGCATCGGAAGTAAGAGAGTTGACTCAAGGTGGATCCCTAACCCGCCGTCACGTCCACCGAATCAACAGCATCCAAGAGAAGCGCATTCTGAGGTACTGCTAGTTCCACTTACACGTGGAACAAAGCCGCATTTCGATTGTACGGCAAACTTCAGTACGTTGGATGCGTGCCACAAAGGGCACCGGATGCCTACGATTTGGGGGGTGAGGCAAAGTTAACTGGCATTATTGTGCCCAAAACTTTTCGAGAATGCAAATAATTCCTGCGTTTTCAGCGCGAGATTGACACTGATTCGCCTCGTGAACTATCGGCAATTGGCAATAGCGACACGCAAATCCTCACGCGAATTCGGTGCATCTGCTGGCAGTTGGCGGAAGTTCTGCGGAATTGATGAATTCGGGGGCCGATCTGCCTGCCTGAAGATCCCGCTTCGGAATGGAACAGCACCATCCCCGGTCAGATGAGAACGATTCGAAATCGGTAGTTGATTCCCAGCCCCAAAACCGCCGTAATACGAGTCGCCAAAGCTAATCCACATTCAGAACCGCAATCCAATGAGGTGCCCGAATGAACCGTCGCGACTTTTTGTACTCGTCGCTGTTAGCAACTGGAGCCGGCTCGTTCGGATCCGCGTTATTCGGCGCCCAATCGGAATCCGATGCCAAATCGATAAACTCGGACGTCCGGATTACCAGTGTTGATGTGGTGGTCACCAATCCGGAACAAAAACCCCAGGGTAATTACGTGCTCGTGCGGATCGCGACGAACCAACCCGGCCTCTACGGTTGGGGAGACGCGACCTGCACTGGCAGCGAGTTAGGCGTAGCCACGTTTCTTGAAGAGCATTTGAAGCCCGCCCTCATCGGCCGCAATCCGATGAGAACAGAGAATATCTGGCAGACTCTGTATCACCTACCCTACTACCGCTCCGGCTCGGTGCACCTTTCGGCCATCAGCGGGATCGATATGGCTTTGTGGGATATCAAAGGCAAAGTCGCAGGCCTGCCAGTGTATGAATTGCTGGGAGGGAAAACGAGAACACGGCTACTGACTTACCGATCGGTGAGCGGTAGTGACTTTTCCGAAGTTGAGGACAATGCCCGCCAATTGATGGAAATTGGTTACCAGGTGATTAAGGTTCAGGTGGCAACTCCCGGGTTGGAGTCCGGCTATGCGGTGCCGTCTTCCACACGACAACGCGCAGATGATGCACAAGCCTATACCGCCGGCCGGCCGCCGAGTCAAATCTGGGAACCGGGGGCCTACGTGCGAACGCTTCCGAAATTGTTCGCTCACCTGCGCGACAAATTGGGAGACAGCATCGAGCTGTTACATGATGTGCACGAACGCGTCACTCCCAGCCAGGCGCTGCGACTCGCACGCGAACTGGAACCGTATCACTTGTTCTATTACGAGGATCCGTTGAGGCCCGAGCACGTCGATACTTTTCGTGCCATGCGACAACAATCGAGCATTCCAGTCGCCATGGGAGAAATCTACACGGGCAAATGGGAAGGCTTGGAACTGATTACAGAACACCTCATTGACTATGTGCGCCACGATTTGGCACATGTCGGCGGAGTGACCGCCGGCAAGAAAATCGCCACACTCGCGGAACCGTACGGAATTCAAACGGCTTGGCATGGGCCGGGAAATATTTCGCCGATCTCTCACATGGCAAACGCTCATGTGAGTTATTCCATCCCGAATTTCGGAATTCAAGAATTCTCGGTCGGTTGGGGGGAGGCGGTACGCGAAGTATTCTCGTCACTTCCGGTGTATGATGAGGGCCACATCACGATTGGCGATGCGCCGGGATTGGGTATTGACGTCGATATCGAAAAAGCTCGAAGTCTTCCGTATATTCGGCGTCTGCGACCCACAATCCGTCGGGCCGATGATACTCCGTGGGCCTATTGAACGACTTTCCGCAATGGGCGGGACAACATTCGAAGGACGAACGGAATCTTAAAAGCGTGAATTTGACTCCGTCCGAAATCCGTCGAATGCAATTCCCTGAGGTACGAACTTCACAATGCGGGCGTTTACTGGTTTGTCGTATCGCAGCCACAAAACTGCCCATGAATTGCCAACACTTTACTGCTCGAACCATTAGACAACCGATTGCCAACAAATGACCAGTTCCACGAATTCTGGAAAGCGATTGCCCCACCCTTACGTTTTCTTGTTATGGGCGGGATTGGCAACTTTACAGCCTGTTTTCGCGTATGGTCAATCAGAGTCAAATGAACCGGCTTTCAATTTTGTGGTTGTGCTGGCCGACGACTTGGGATACGGCGATCTCGGTTGTTATGGGCATCCTCTCGTCCAATCGCCGAATATCGACCAGTTGGCCAATGAGGGATTGCGTTTGACGAATTGCTACGCGGCCGCGGCCAATTGTTCACCTGCGCGTACGGGGTTGATGACAGGGCGCACACCATATCGCGTCGGAATTCACAATTGGATTCCGATGTTTTCCCCCATGCATGTCCCAAGGGAAGAAATCACGATTGCCACGGTTTTGCGAAATGCCGGCTACGCAACTTGCCATGTCGGAAAGTGGCATCTCAACGGGCAGTTCAACTTGCCGGACCAGCCGCAACCTTCGGACCACGGATTTGATCACTGGTTCTCGACGCAGAACAACGCTCTCCCGACGCACCATAATCCCGACAACTTTGTGCGCAACGGAAAGGAAGTCGGGGAACTCAAGGGATATTCGGCACAACTCGTCGCCGACGAAGCCATCGAATGGTTGAAGAACGGCCGCGATTCGGCGAAACCGTTTTTCTTGTTTGTCTGCTTTCACGAACCCCATGAACCGATCGCAACCGACGAACGGTTCCAGCGACTTTACAGCGCGCCGTCAGATTCGACCCTCCCCGCACATCACGGAAACATCACGCAAATGGACGACGCGTTCGGTCGGCTGATGACGACGATTGATGACCTGAACCTTCGCGATCAAACTGCCGTCATCTTCACCAGCGACAATGGTCCGGCGATCACCAATCGGCACCCGCATGGATCGGCAGGCCCACTACGGGAGAAAAAGGGGCACGTCTACGAAGGGGGCATTCGAGTGCCCGGCATCATTCGCTGGCCCGGAAAAACCGATCCCTTCGATGTTTCGGATGAGCCGGTTTGCGGAGTCGATCTGTTGCCCACGATTTGCGAAGCTGCAGGGATCTCCCCACCCGGTGACCGCGCCATTGATGGAGCAAGTTTCTTGCCGATTTTCGAGAACCAGCCGATTGAAAGATCGACACCGTTGTATTGGCAGTACAATCGTGCCCCCACCAACCCGAAAGTTGCGATGAGGATCGGCGATTGGAAGATCCTGGCCGGACTGACCGGGCGCGAATTGAAGCCTGGCGCCGGTCTCGAGTTGGTCGATATGGCGACGATCAAATCTGCCGAGCTGACCGATTTCGAACTCTACAACCTCGCGGAAGACATCGGGGAAACGACAAATCTGGTCGACGAACAACCGGAGCAACTCGAAACACTGCAAACGGCTTTACGCAAAATGTATCGCGAGGTGCGTGAGGAAAGCCGCGTATGGCCGGCCTGGGAATGGCCCCGATACGAAGGACAGCGGATCAAAGCGTTCTACGACGCACAAGAACAGAAGCAAAAAGAAACCAATCCATGAAAATCGCGGTCGCCTCGGATCATGCCGGCTGGACCTACAAAGAAGAAATCCGTCAACACTTAATGAGCCTCGGCCACGACGTTGTCGACTTCGGCACCAATTCCGCCGAACCAGCCAATTACCCCGAGTTCATACGTCCGGCAGCCGAGGCCGTCGCACACGGTGATTGCGAGCGAGGCATCGTTCTGGGCGGATCAGGTAACGGAGAGGCGATCTGCGCGAATCGCGTCGGAAGAATCCGCTGCGCCGTCTGCTGGAACGTTGAAACGGCGAAACTGGCTCGTTTGCATAACGATGCCAATATGATCTCGATCGGCGAGCGTATGATCGACCTCGAAACGGCATTGAAGATAGTCGATGTTTGGCTCGCCACGGAGTTTGAGGGAGGGCGACACCTCGCCCGGATCAACATGCTCGATGAGTAGCGTCTGGCGAAAATGCATCGAATAGCCGGGCCCTGCCCCTGCTGAATACCCCCGAATTTTCCGGGAGCCAGTTAATATCACCAGATGTCGCCGGTTTAACAATTGACTTTCCAGGTCGATTCGCCGTACGATGCTACCGTCAGCGGTGACATATTGGCAGGACCGTTCTTGCCAAGAATCGAACCGCAAACAGTGGAATTCGGACATGAGTCGACCGACCCAAAGCCAATCGAATCGCTCCACCAGCACCAATCCCAACGGTGCATGGTCCGCGTTTTACTTTTGGTTTACCGGTTTTCCGGAGCGGGGCCGCGTTGATTCAAAATTCCGCTAATTGACACCACGTATTTGAATCTCACCGGCCCCGAAATCGGACACGATTTCGGGGCTTTTTTTGTCACTTTTCGCTGCTTGCACCAGAAGCAGCCCCTTTGAAGAGAGTTAGCCATGATTGTCGTGATGAAGCGCTCCGCCACCGAAGAAATGGTCCAGCAAATGGCCCAACGAATCGAAAATATGGGTCTGAAAGCCCATATCATCGTGGGAACCGAACGCACGGTGATCGCCGCAATCGGCGAAAAACGAAACGGAGAACAAGCCACTCTGGAATCGTGCGAGGAAGTCGACAAAGTCGTGCCGATTCTGGCCCCGTTCAAAATCGCCAGCGTCGAGACCAAACCGGAGCCGACCGTTGTCCAGGTTCGCGATTTGAAGATCGGCGGCGACTCGATCGGTGTTATTGCCGGACCGTGTTCTGTTGAAGGCGAGGAACAAATCCTGGCTGTCGCACAGGCGGTCAAACAAGCCGGCGCGACCGGATTGCGAGGCGGGGCCTTCAAACCTCGCACGAGCCCCTATTCCTTCCAGGGAATGAAAGAGGATGGATTAAAACTTCTCGCCGCCGCCCGAGATATGACCGGGCTGGCGATCGTTACCGAGGTGATGACCCCGCATCATGTCGAACTCGTTGCCAAGTACGCCGACGTTTTGCAAATCGGCGCTCGAAACATGCAAAACTATCATCTTTTGCAGGCGGTCGGTGAAACTCGTATGCCCGTGCTGCTCAAGCGTGGCGCATCGGCAACAATGGATGAATTCCTTCTCGCCGCCGAATACATCCTCGATCAGGGCAATAGCCAGGTCATCTTATGCGAGCGCGGTGTGCGAACGTTCGAAGCGCACACGCGATTCACACTGCCACTGGCAACCGTCCCGTATTTGCACGAAAAGACGCACCTTCCGATCATCATCGATCCCAGCCACGGGACGGGAATCGCATCGCTGGTCCCATCGATGTGCCATGCATCGATCGCTGCGGGATGTGACGGATTGATTCTGGAAGTCCATCCGGATCCGTCACAGGCACTTAGCGATGGAGCGCAATCGGTGACGCCCGCCGTTTTTCAAGACATTATGGAACAGTGCCGAAAGATCGCCGAAGTTTTCGGCCGACATTGTTCTTGATGGGTTGTTTCCCCGACAAGTGCCCACAGTCAAATCTAGATCGTGATTGACAGTTTTTATTCAGGGCTGGCCAGTCTTGGGAAACGCCCATTCTTCGGGAACTTCCAAATCGGCCATTCCGGGAAAGTGATTCCATAGGGTCAATACACCGGGGCCGATATGGCTGCCGCAAAGCCCCGATGGGTTTCTGGTAAGCCTCGAGCAGCGCTGTTGTTCCTCATTGTAGGCAATGCAGTTCACCGGGTGATCGAGGCGGCCGTGCTCGTCAAGCGGCGAAAGTTCGAGGTCGCGCCAGGCAAAGAATGATTCGTTCAGTTTCGTTCCCCACGCCACATTCTTCTCATGGCCCTTGCCCAAGGCGATGATGCGCGCACCGATTGGCTGCTTCAAAAAATAATCGAGAAACTTGCGAATCTGAGCCGATTTGCGAGGCGACATCGGCCAACTGCTGCGCAAGGCGTCGGGCAACGGATCAGCCTGTGTCTCGCGCTTGACGTCCGATTCCAATCGACCGCCATCGCTCAATCGCAAGGTGACCCAACATCCGGCGAATGCAAACCGTAGCGGTAAGCAATTCATAAACGCTTCTGACTGCGAAATCGTGGGGGTCACGTCCGCTTTATCTCTGCGAGTCTTGCGACCGCGAACGGCCGGCATGATATCCATTTCACCAGGGATGATCTGGATCAACGCTTTGCAGCCCGCACACCTTCTCATTTGCCCGACGGCCGATCTGCGCACTCTGATCGCAGTTCCGCATTTTCCGCATGAAACGACTCGCCGTTTTTCAGGTGTGGGACTCATCAGTCTTGAACTTGATTCTTGCCGATGGTCACAGCAAACAAAAGTAGGGCGTCAACAATGACTGGCCAGGAATTCCACCGTGCAACGATCCCGACGGGATTCAATGGCACATCGCTCGTGTCCTGTTTCCGGATTTTCCATCGGCATTAAGAATTAGTGAAATCCACCCAAGGATAACCATTCGTCGATCGTGGTTTGAAACTTTGTTCGCTCTTGCGAATCGCGCTACGGTGTTATAGTTTTCACATAGATATTGTCTCTGTTTCAATAGCGTTCGGGAAGCGACTGTAATGAACTCTGACGAGCCACTCGCCTCAGGACCGGATTCGGCGGATCCCTCCTCAACCCGGCAGGAAAACGCCGACGACAACACATCGGACGGCACGACCAATCAGGCCGGTACTCCGGACCTTGACAATCCCGGGACAGAAGGCGACCAAGCTTCCGACGCCGTCGACCAAACAGCATCAGCGTCGACAGCGGAAACGCCGCCGGATGCCAACGCCAAACCGAATGAGCAGCCGCCCACCGCTTCCGCAGAAACTGCCGCCGGTGCAGAAAACCAAGACGCACCGCAACCGGAACGCCCGCAGCGCCGCGTGCGACTGAACCCAACGGTTGACGAATCGCAAACGCGCGCGATCCCGTCGAGGCCTGAGCCGCCACGCGTGAAGCAGCCTGCCCCGTCAACCGAATCAGCGCCACCGACGGAATCCACCACCAAAGACACAAACGTTTCTTCAGAGGCCTCGAAAACCGATAGCGAACCGGTCGCCGAACAAACAGTCGCCGCGCAAGAAAATGAGCAGCAGGATTCCGCCCCCGAGGCACCGACCGCGGCGGCGCCAGCCGTCGAAATTCCCAAAGATGTTGAAGGCTTGGACGCGGCGCTCGAGGCGGAAATCGAAGCGGCCATGTCCGAAGTCAAAGACTCGGCAATCACCGACGCCGCCGGAGGCACGCCCGAGTCGTCAGCGAAGGCAGACAGCGAAGAGCTGACCGAGGAAACCATTGAACAAGGTCACCGACTGAAGGGAACGGTGCAATCGATCCACGGCGACAATGTTTTTGTCGACATCGGATTTCGATCTCCCGGCGTTGTCGCTTTGCGGCAGTTTGAAAGTGAAAAACCACCGGAAGTTGGTCAGTCGCTCGATCTCACGGTCGACCGCTACGACGCCAATGAGGGACTGGTCTTCGTCAACCTTCCTCGTGGACGGCAGCATGTCGGCGGCAACTGGGATGCCGTTTCAGTCGGCCAAATCGTTGACTGCGTTGTGAACAAAACCAACAAAGGTGGTCTTGAAGTCAACGTGGGAACGCTACGGGGATTCTTGCCGGCCGGTCAGGTCGACTTGCAATATGTCGGAGACCTCGAACCGTTTGTCGGTCAAAAACTGAGAGTCAAAATCACAGAGGCCAACAGGCAACGGCGGAATCTGATTGTCAGTCGCCGCGCCGTGCTTGAAGAAGATCGACGGGAAGCCGAAGAAGCGCTGTGGCTGACTTTAGAGGTGGGCCAGAAGTTCGCTGGTCGCATCAAAACCATAAAAAATTATGGGGCGTTTGTCGATTTAGGCGGCGTCGATGGCTTTTTGCACATCGGCCAAATCAGCTGGAATCGAATCAAGCATCCCTCCGAAGTCATTTCCGTCGGACAGGAAGTGGAAGTTCAGGTGGTCTCGCTTGAAAAAGACCAGCGCAAAATCGGATTGGGAATGCGGCAGCTGCAAGCCAATCCCTGGGACAACGTCGAAAACGAGTATCCCATCGGCACGACGATTAGCGGAAAGGTCTCACGAATCCTCGATTTCGGTGCGTTCGTCGAATTGCAACCGGGCGTCGAAGGGCTGGTCCACATCAGCGAGCTCGATTACAAAAGGGTCAATCGAGTTGCCGACGTTTTGAGTGTCGGTCAAGAAATCGACGTAAAAGTGCTCGAGGTCGACCCTAATCGCAAACGTGTCAGTCTTTCGCTCAAAGCACTAAAACCGGCCCCAAAGTCCGCCGAACCGGAGCAGCAAGAGGAAGAACCGGAATCACCGCCCCCCGTGCGAAAACGCAAGGAGCCGCTCAAGGGCGGAATTGGCAGCGGGTCCGGCCAACTTTTCGGCGATCCCAAAGACTACTCGTAGTCGTCATCGACCACAAAGAGTTCGGAACCACGGCAGAAACCGGTGTGCGGGGCTTTCCACCTCTTGAAGCAGAGTTGCTTACAAGCAGATGATCGATCGGCTCCCAAGATCCAGGAAACGCCTGCGAGAGGAAGCAAATCGCTTTAGAGCAACGTTTCCAAGAGCATCCGCAACTTGCGCATCTCCAGCGGCCGGCTTTCGTCATCACCTTCAGAGTGAATCAAATCCGCAGAGAGCGCCCGCTCGTAGCCTTCACGCGCGAGCTGACTGATCAATCGCGTGTAGTCGACTTCGCCTAGCCCGATCTTCACTTGTAGCTGATCGGGATTGGTATCGCGCAAATGCAGGTGATACACATACGGGAAGACCTGGTCGATCGAGGCCCCACCATGCGGACCACAAATGTAGTAGCTGGGGTCTAAGGTAATGCCCAAACCACGAACGGCCTGACACAATTCGACTGCTGTGTGAGGATCCTCAGTCAATTGACCGGTTTTCGTTTTGATCGACAACCGCACGCCGTCTTGGCTGGTGACTGCAACAAACTCGCGCAGGCGGTCGATTTCGGCATTAAAGGGCGTTCCCAACGGTGACGACGGAACGGTGATCTGCGTCACGCGCATTAACTTCGCCAACTTGGAAAGCCCCGACATCGTCTCCGGATCGATATCATGTTCCAGGCAGAGCGCTATCGGAGTAAGCCGCGTCTGTTCGCGAAATCGTGTGAAGAATCCCTCCGGATCAGCGGCGACGTCCGATGCCTTGAGATGGTTGCTACCGTCATCGAGCCACAATTCGACCTTGTCGTACTCCAGGTCGGTAATCTGAGCGCACGCCTCAGCGAATTCCTTCTCGGCGAAGCAGCGAGTTGATGCAGCGACGAACAACGGTCACTCCCTTGATCCCAATCGAATCAGTCGAAATATGCTGTCGAATACGGCCTACTTACCGGTTCCGGTGGCGTTCGGTGGCGCGAATTTCGTCGCCAGATTCGGCACTCGCAATAGGCACATGTCCGTAAATAGCGATGAATTCACGCCTTACGACCGAGAATATCGCATTCTTCCCATTAAGCGGTGGTAATCTATCGGGATTATAACGATTGTGCAAGGTCGATGGGATTTAGTCCTGGCAACGATCGTAGGATTCCTGGGGATTCTCCGTATTTTGACGCTCGATCAGCCGATATAGATTTCTAGAGCGGCTCACCAATCGCCGTCGTCGCGGATTGCCCGTTGCGACTTCGGTAGATTTCCTTCGTGGCCCGATCGAACACTTCGAGCCCGAATGGATGTTGCCTCTACTATTTTTGATCCAATGCACGCAGCCAATAACGGCTAAGAAACGCAAGGCGAACTTGGCATTTCAGAGTGGTCGGACCACCGATGCAGTCAGAGTGTCAGGCAAACTCAACTTCCAGGGGGGAGTCAATTCGATGAATCGAAACACGTTCTGGGGACTGGCCGCTTGTCTCATCGTGCCCGTTCTGACGGGATGCGCAAACCAAGGCACTATCCGGGGACAGTCACCTGGAGAAATGACGTCCGGCGTCATTATGCCTCAACCTCAGTTCCAAGAAGCCGGGTTCTCCGGTGACATGAACAGCACGTACATTTCCGGCGGCGAAGTCGTCGTCGATGGCACCCAGGTCCATGTCACTGGTGGTTGGCCCAACTGCAATTGCTGCGATTGGCGCTGCGATGGTGCCTGCGGTTATGGTCTGTACCCGAAGCATCACCACACCGTCAAATACTGCCCGCCGGAAGGCCTGCAGTATCCGCCGGCCAATCAGCCGCCAGCCGTCGTGCAGTACCCCTACTACACGGTCAAAGGCCCTTCTGATTTCTTTATGAAATAGAGAGTGGCCCCAATCTCATTGATTTGATATCTCAGCCGGTCGCACCGTGGATGCTTGTCCATTCGGATGAAAGTTCCATTCCGGGCGATCGGCTCTCAGGCGGAAACGACGTTCGTCGCGGAGGTTCACCTCCGCCGAACGTTTCGCTGATCTGGCCGATTAGCCGTGCTCTGCAGTGGCATCGGTTTCAGCGTCATTGTTTTCCGCTTCCGCGTTGGCCTGCTCCGACTCGGGCGTCGGTACGTAGGGATGCGTCTTCTGCCATTCGCGCCAAAATTCGGCCGGATGGGTGCCACGCCACAACGCCAACGCATTTCCGACATGGCTGAAGAATGTGAATGAACCGAGAATCTCCTCAGGGGTTTGTTCAACCGTTGTGTGGATAATCCAATCCGCCGCTTTGAGAATCATCTCGCGGGGAGGATGCAATTCCTCCGGAGCAATCGCCAGCCATTCCAAATGATGACCGGTGGAAATCACCGATCGATACAGCGGAGATTCTTTCGGATTTTCCACTGCGTCGGCACCATTGGACCAATCGGCGGGCCAATGGCCATCCTCGAATTGCGAAACCTTCAGAAGTTCCCGCACGTTCGCCAGATGAGCAAAGATGTCTTCCCGCACGGCAGGTGTGAGGATTTCGAATTCGTCATCAAGCCGAACCAAAACTGTTAACGAGTACAGCCGGTGTGTCCCGTTGCAAACTCCGAATCGCTTGTGTCCGCGCATGAGGCGGCGAGCCAGGTCATCAAACGAAAGCTGCCGACCTGTGCTATTGGTCCACGATCGTGTTGCCGGTAACCACAATCCGAACGCCATTGCCGACCATTCGGTCTCGCGTTCATCAAGGCGGAAGTCCCTTAAGGCTTCCTGCAAGGCATCCTCGATCGTCATGTCCCGTCGCGTGGGTGTAAAGATTGCCGCGTCCAGCGGAATGCCCGCTTCGGTCAGGCAGGCCAACCAGTGGTCATGGTGCACCGAACCACCCGCTTCGCGGCCCCAGCGAATCGAAACACCGTTTGGCCGGTCGATCAACAGCGGATCGGTTTCGTCGCCCCACGACGCCAAATACTTTCCATGGTCGGTCAGGAAGTCCGCCATTTCAGCGCCTGAAATGACCTGCGGATCCTGAAACTCGGCGTGAATCCCCCAGGCCCGCAACGCATGCTCGACAAAGTTCGGCTTCATGCGATCCCGCTGAAATACGGGACGAATCTGTTTCAACACCGCGGCCAATTCATCATCGCTGACGACTTCTGCGTCGTTGTACAGTGGTTGAATTCGTAACGGCATCTCTCGAGGGACCTCGACCGACATCGATGCCGAAGCCGTCCATGTTGGTTGGGTCTTTCCGGTAATCATGGCCCCGTAGGCCACGCCGAACGCCGCACCAACGATCAGTTGCACAACCAAAACACTGCCCAGCGGAAAACGACGACGCTTCATGAGAGTTTCCAAAAGAAGAGAACCGAATTGATTTCTGAATGGAATCGATGATTGTTGATCGTATCAACCAATCAGATGGGATCGTTGCGAATAAACACGGCCGCACGGACATCTTCAAAGCCGAGTCGCCAGGCGTCGTTCCGCTTCATCCGGCTGATCAGACGTTTTCGGTATCTCTGATCGAGGATGACGGTATTCGCACCGTATTCGTCGAGGGTATCTTCCCAGCCGGAGCCAAGAGTGATCACGTCCATGTAATCCCGCCATACTTGGGCCGGAATCAGGTGAGCATGCGAGGCTGTAAATACCTGGACGTTGTCCGGACCGTTCCACAACAGGTAGTCACCGAATTCGTAGGTATTAAATACAAGACCTTGCGGAGGATTCTTTCGCAAATACTCGACCGCACCGATGGGAGTGTACTCCGAAACCGATTTGTCGAACTCGCGATCGCGCCCGTGTAAAATCTGCGAAGCCAACGGCGTGTAGCCAAATGCAATCCAAATGACGCCCAAGGTCACAACCGACCATTTTCCGCTACGTGGTGCAGGCTCTGCAGTCGCTGCTGTGCCGCGCCAATGGTTCCAGATTGCACCGCAATGAATCGCCACATAATAGGCAGCGACCGGCGCCCACCACAGGATCATTCGCGACGTCCACATCGCGCTGACTCCCAGCCCGACCAACAACAACACCTCGGTCGCCGAAACGCGACGAGGGCTCAGTCGGTAGGCAAAGATCAGAACGATCGTGGCAACAAGCATCGCCTGAGCCTGCGACATGTGGAGGTTGAGCGGTTGCCATTCGACCAGATCGGCCAGATTCTCGTGAGCACCGAAGCTCAACACATTTGCATAAAGTTCGATACCGTACGGATTCAGTAGGCAAGCGGCCGCCGCCAACTGCGTCAGAAGCAGCAGGCGAATCGTTTGTCGATCGTATAGCGGCGCAGCGACCTTTCGCGTGCGACGAACGATGTCAATGGCGCGACCTACGGCGAAGCATGCCAATAATCCCAATCCGACCGGAAATGAACCGTGCAGGTTCGCCCACGCTGCGAACAGCAGCGGAACGGCAACCCAGTTGACCGTCGACCAACTTCGAGCGGTCAACAGCACAAGCAGAATGACAAAACAATCCAATCCCGCCAGTTGCGGTCGGACGATTTGCAATTGGAAGCGATTGACCAGCGCAAACAGCAGTAGCCCACCAATCGTGACCACGGCATTTCCCGTTCGCTGATAACATCGCCAAACCAACAAAGTCGCTGCGAGGGTGATTGTCACTGCATACAGGAACTGTATCCCCTCGGTGCCGTACATTTCGAACGCACCGAACCCGATGAGCTGGCTCAGCCAGGCGGTGTCAAGAAACGCCACTCCTTGCGACAGCGGCATTAACGGTTCGGTACTTGGCAACCCGCCGGCATTCCACATGTGTCGACCGTAGGCCAAGTGGCCCCACAAATCGGTATGCCACAATCGACAGCAACTGAGGTACAAAAACCCCGCACCGAGGATCGTCGCGAAGCCGGCCAAAACGCGCGAGGCCCGCAACGATTCCGGAAGCTTATCCTCCAGGTCGCTGGCATCGGGGAGGCGGTCGTTATTTTGTTCCGCGTTTTGCGGATCATGATCAGTCAGAACAGTGGCCATAAGATACGGGCCTGCTAATGAGGGAGGTCTTGTGATATCCGTAAAATTGGAGTCGTTTCTGTATTCTGCGCTGCATCCCGGAAGAGTCAAATCACCATATCCGATTGCGCGAACAAACAAATCGGGCCCGTAAATCAGACTGTACTGGTCCTGACGAACGTGCCGAATTCTCTGCCGATTTGACGGCCAGAACCGCCCGAAGCAGCCGGTGTTCCACGATCTCGCCCAATGCATTAAATAGGACACTGCCGATCCGGAGCGATATTCCCGGGCAGCAAAAAAATTCCTCGCAGAGCTCCAAATGAAGGCTTAGCAAGCCATTTTACAGGGTGCCACTGCTGGCTTGACCAGCAGTGCTTTCGCGATTCGTGGGTCAGAAACCGGGCCAAGGATGGTCAATCTGTTTGGAGCGAGCACATGAACAACACCACCACCCTGGGACGCATCCCCTGGATAGTGGTCTTTTGTGCATTTGCGCTCATGTATATGGGGTTAATGGGAATCGACCGCGGCGACCAGTTAGCCGGCGGCAGCGAATATTTTCCTCGGCAGGCGGTCTGGATCGTTTTGGCCCTTCCCGCCATGGTTGCGGCCACTTGGCTTCCCTACCGACGGTACCGTGACCTCAGCTACCCACTTTTCGGTGTGAGTCTCGTGTTGCTGCTGCTGGTCTACTTGATGCCAGGCGTCAACGGTGCCCACCGCTGGATTCCGCTCGGGTGGATCAAGTTTCAGCCCTCGGAACTGGCGAAAATCGCTTATATCATGTCACTGGCCCATTATCTGATGTACCGCAAAAACTATCGCCGACTCTCCGGATTGCTGGCACCGTTCGTCCTCACGCTGATTCCGGTGGGGCTCATTCTTCGCGAGCCGGACCTGGGAACCTCACTGCTCTTCCTGCCGGTCCTCTTCGCCATGCTGTTCGCCGCAGGGGCAAAGTTTCGGCACCTGACTTTTATCATTCTCCTCGGCGTGGCTGTCTTGCCACTGCTGTGGGTCGGCATGAGTGCTGAACAGAAATCGCGGATCGTCACATTATTTCAACAGCGCGACGGCGGACGGGCACCAAGCGGCGACGGATACCATTTGCATCAGTCGAAGCGCGTTCTCGTGGAAGGCGGGCTTCTGGGAAGCCGCTACAGCGATGCTCCCTCCAACAACTCGAACGATTACCACCTGCCCGCCGCACGCACTGACTTCGTTTTCTGTTTAGTCGGCGAACGTTGGGGCTTCACCGGTTGCGCAGTCGCGATGATTTTGTATCTCACCTTGTTTGCGCGGGGATTGATGATTGCCGCCGCCACCCGCGAACCATTCGGCCGTTTGCTTGCGGTCGGTATTGTGGCGTTACTCGCCGCACAAACGTTGATTAACACCGGCATGACGGTCGGGCTGATGCCGATCACCGGCATGACGTTGCCGCTTATGAGTTACGGCGGTTCGAGTTTACTCGCGACCTGTATCGCATTGGGCCTGTTGATCAATGTCGGGATGCGTCCCGGGTATGAAATCGGCCCCGAACCATTCCGTTTTTCAGCCGAGTAATTGGCAACGCGCAGCATGAACCGAGTTGTCAACTCGACTTACTTCCTGTGGTTATGCCGACGTTTCGGCTGAGTCTCTACAGCGCCCGAATGTCGTAACACATCAGCAGGTTTGCGTGCCGCAAGTACAGTTTTCCCTGATGGATGACTGGATGTGCCCAGGCGGGCCCGTCATCTTCGGGAGCCTGAAAGTGCCCCTTGATCTTTAGCTCGTCCGGCGTAGCTTCAATCAACAACACTTCTCCGCGATCGTACCGGAATACCAAGTGCCCATCTGCGTAAATCACCGAGGCCGATCCTCTCGCCGGTGAACGTTCCTGCCACATCAACTCGCCAGTCGCCAGGTCGATGCAGGTCGGCTCCCCGCGATTCGGGCCATGCCCGCCGTACACGTAATTCCCGACAAGCACGACCCCACCGTGATGATTCTGAAACTCTCGCGATGGTAGAAAGTAAACTTCCTCGGCCGAAAACTCATCGCCATCCCGGGAGATTTCTAACAACACGCTACCGGTGTTATAGGCAGTCGATGCAAACACATAGTCGCCCCGCACGACGGGTGGTGTGACGTTCGCAACCGTGTTGGCGATGCGGTTGTATCCCCATAGGAACCGACCGGTTGCTGCATCGACCCCAATCAGGCCGCGACCAATCATATGGACGTACTGCCGCACACCTCGGATCTCCGCGACAACTGGCGATGAGTAACCCGCGCTATCGCCGCCGTTCGACCCGAGATCGGGAACAGCACACTTCCAAATGATGTCGCCATTTGCTTTGTCGAGCGCGACCATGGTGGCATCCGGTCCGCCGGGAGTGCAAATCAGTTGCTCTCCATCAACCAACGGCGATTCACAGAATTTCCAGCCGGGAGTCGATTGACTGCCGAAATCTTCATCGAACTTTCGGCGCCAAATCATCTCCCCTGATGCCGCGTCGAGGCAAACAACATCTCCCTCGGTACCGACGATATAAACGCGACTGTTGTCGATGGCGGGTGTACTGCGCGGGCCGCCATCGGAATACGTCGGCCCGATTGGTGTCGCCCACAGTTCTTTCTGCGTCTGCAAATTGTATGCGATGACGCACTGTGCTTCGCCGTCGCCGTCTGCCCGGTCCCCCATCGTGAATATCACGCCGTCGACGATCGCCACGCTGGAATACCCGTTGCCCAATCCTTCCAACGTCCACAGTAGTTCGGGCCCTTCTGAGGGCCACTCCTGCAGCAACCCTTCATCTCGGCAAATTGAGTCGCGGCCCGGTCCGTGAAACTGTGGCCAGTCGGTTGTGGCGCTGCTTCGAGACAATGCGGTTGTTGCGTCACCGAACTCCGCCACTCGACCGGTCACCACAGGAGTTGTCACTTCAAATTGATCGGGATCGATTTGATTCAAGACGCCTTTGAATCGCTCCTGCACGATCGGCGACTCTTCTTCCATAATTCGTACAATTACGGGAATGGCCGGCTTGGCATCAGCACCAATCGAACCCAACACGAAAGCGGCGCGGTTGCGTGGTCCGCCAGTGTTTTGCTCGAAAAACTCGGTCAGACTGGGAACTGCTTCCTTGCCCATCGATCCGACAGCCGCTTGGCACGAAGCGCGGACCCAATTCAACTCGTGGTCGAATTCGCCTAAAAGCGTTGGCAACGCCGCCTTCGCCTGAGGACCCAAAACTGCCAGCGCATCGGCTGCGGCCGTTTTGACTTTCGGGACGCCTTTTGCGACGGCTTCAGCTAACGCCGAGACCGTTTTGTCGAGATCTTGCGGACCCTGGGCGGCATTCGCCTCGGCGACCCAATACGACAAAAGCTCACCTTGGACTTCGAATGTTTCAACGATCGATTTTGGTAGCTCCGGATCGGCGGAGGAACACCCGCTGATGGCCGTCACCGTCCCGATCAGGATCAAGAATGATTTCCAAGCCGCCATGTGTTGCTCCTACGGGTCCAAACATCTGCTTGCGATGCCAAAGCGCCCACTATATCGCAAATGAGTACCAGTCACGAATCCGGACCGTCCCAGAGGGATTCTAGACGAGATGCCGCCCTTTGGTAGCCGGTATTTAGATTCCCGCAGAGGAATCGAAAGTGGCCGGGGCTCGGCATCAGCAGGGCGTCTTTTCCCACCGTGTTCAAACCGCGCCGTGAGAGAATGGCCGCTGTCGTCATTCCCGCGCAGGCGGGAATCCAGTAAATTGGGGCATGCGGGCGAAGTAAAAAATGGCGATGGCAAAGATGTTGTCGTTTCCTCAGCACGAACGATTCAGGTTCGAGTTAACGAGGGAGAACCGTGGAAATCCTACTCGGTCCATTTGGCTTCTCCGATTGGCTGGAAAAACTCATTGTTGGCATACCGATGCTGATCATCATTTTTCTGCCGCTCAAGAAACCCAACGTCTGGACATACTTTCTGTCCGCATTCGGCGTGCTTGCATGGCTGTTTCTCGGCGCTGTGGCTCAAGCAATTGGTGCCTAACCGACTCCGCCTGAATGACATTCCATCAACACGACTGCCGTTCATGGGGCTGACAGGCATGAACGGCTGAATGCAAACAGCCCGATGTCACCTCACCCAAACCTCGCCGGGCCACACATTGCCCAAGCAGCAACCGCTATTGCATTCCGAGCAGCGAGCTAAGCCGTGTCGTCGACGCGTTGAACGGGCCGAACAACGGTTCGACCGATACCGCAACGCCGGCGTTGTTTTTGCTGACATCGGCGTTGAATCCGAAGTGCACCACAAAGTCAGCGCCGATCCGCGAGATGGTGATCGATTGTCCCCGGTCCTGGCCTTCCGCCAAATCGTATGCTGTTCCCAATGTCGAGACCCACTTTGGACTCATGGCGTAGGTAAAGCTTCCCGTCAAAATCTGGCTGTCGATCGCCATTCCCTTAACTTGTTGGACACCGACATAAAAGCTACCCCGGGCGCTTCGCTGGCTGAGGACGCCTGCGTTCCAGTATTCCTGCCCGCCGTCGAACAAATCATAAGTGGCATTTCCCACAATCGAGTTGCGGTCACTGATCTGCCATTTGTAGCGTCCGCCGAGCAACCCAAATGTCTCGCCGAAATTGTCGCGTCCCGGATCCGGAAAGTAGGAAGCTTCGAGATCCAAAGTCATCCAGTCACGAGTTCGCAACCGATCGGGCGGCCCAACCTTGGTTTGCAGGCGATGTCGCCAACCCATTCGCAGCACTTGCAAATCATCAACCAATTCGTGGTAGGGGGCCGTCACTGAGGTCGCCCCACCCGCCCGCACGGCGTACGGTCGTGCCAAAAACTGTGGCGGGATCATCCCCGAGTAGGTATTGGTAATGAATCTTTCGCGGAAGCGCTCCTGGGAGTTGTCGTCGAATTCGTTGTACTGAGCGATTCCCGCAAGGGCCTCTGTCGAATCGATATACGAATAATCGGCATCAAACACCATTTTGTGCGCTAAGCCCTGCAAGTTGAATATGGGGCTGAAGACATTCGGAAACACTCGCCACATCATTACGCTAGCCCGCGCACCGGCACTGCCGACGTATCGCCTCAACGAACTGCCGGTCAGGTCTTCGCCCCAATAGGCGGCTTCGCCCCATACGTAAGGGACGAAGTGAAACGGCCCGACTGTCACCGGCAGATCTAATTCGTTTCGGGACATGACAACCGCACCATCGACATTTGCCACAAACGGTAGCGGCGTAGAGATGTCCGTGGGATCGGTGGGAGCATCGGCGCGTCGCAGCTTCCCGTAACCGGCCATCGTATGCGAGGTAAACGTCAGAAGTCCGCCGAACAGCGGTTCTCCTAATGCATACAAGTCTCCACGGGGCAGCCATTCCGTCGTGTTCTCGAAAGCGTTGACCTGCGGTCGAGCCAAGATCGACCAGGCATAGTTGTCGAAATGCTGCTGGATTCCAAACAACGTTTCCTGGTCTTTGTACTCGTCGAATTCGTTCTCGAAATACTGTTCCAGATAGTTGCGGTCCGAAACATAACCAACTTCGCCGAACAGCGTCACGTAACCCGGCACATCATGGCGGTGATACAGTTGCATTCGGCCTCGGTTGCGATCCTTGGGAATCAGGTCACGCCGATCAAGCCCAAGATTGTCACGCCCGTCGTCGTACTGGTAGTAGCCCAACCCTTTGCCGCGAAACGGGCCGGGAAGGCCGAATAGATCGACTCCCGCGTAGTCGCCGGACGTACCGAATCCCGGACCACGCTCCGACATATAATCGACCAGCAAATTCCATTCGGTATTGGGCGGCTCGTCGATGCCGAGAATCTTGAACAGGTCCCAAACCGTATTGAACTGCGTTCCAAAGATGCGGTCCTGTTGAAATGTTGCACTCCGAAGTGGAATGTTCGGATCCTCGGCTGGTCCGCTAATCTGCGGTGAATAGAACAACGGAATTTCTTCGAGGAGGAAGGTGTTGTTCCAACTCGTAATCCAGGGCACCTCTTCAATCCGCGGCGCGCCGGTCGCCGGATCGATGGCATTTGGTCCCAAACCGGTCCACGGATTCACGGATGTGTAAATGTGCTCCAGAAAGATATCGGACGATTGAATCCGATAACCGGGCCGCCCGAATTGGCTCGTCGAAGCCCAGGCATTTTGAGCGTGATAAGATTTTTGCGACTGTTGCCGCAACCGGGAGGCACGTATCCGCAGCGTGCCGTCAACCTCCGGGATGTAAGCCCGAATCTCCGCGTCGTACATTAACCCACGATCTTCGCGCACGTCGTAGTAAGCCCGTTCGGCCAGGATGAGATTGTCCCCATTTCGTATGACAATGTTCCCCTCGAGATACACCTGTAGCGGCGTGTCGCGCGATTGAAATTTATCGTCGAGATTTCCCCATTCGTCGGACTCGGGAGACTCCGTCCAAACCACGATGCGATCGGCGGCCAAATCGATGGTCCCCATTTCGCCGACGTTCTCCACGAGAAGGATGACACCACCGGTGATGACGGTCACTTGTTCCGGCGGCGTTGTGTTCATGTTACGTTCGCTGTGTACCGTAAACGGCAGAGCGCTCCGTTGCCGAAACTGAATGCGTCGTAAATTGCGCGAGGGAGGTTGCACCTGCACACTGACCAGTTCGGGGGCGTATTCGGTTTCGCCCGGCACAACAAACTGGGTCTGCTGCAGCAAGACTCGCTTCAACGCGTTCCGTCGGACCAATGCCCGATCGAACAACGGGTCGGGCTTCGGCGTCAGATCGATAGCTTGGTGCCGAACTTCCCAACTGACACCCGACCGCGAAATCAAATCGATGAACATGGTCGATTCACTCGACGTCGTCCCCGGACGTTCCAGCCGTACGTTGTCTTCGAGATAGACGGCAATGCGGTCGCGCCCCGAGCGGGTCGTACGCCAAATGACCATCT
>JANQRQ010000009.1 GCA_028284485.1 Planctomycetaceae bacterium
TGAAGTTCTGACTGCCATCGTTCTCGTACCAGGCGACCTTATCGTCATTGACTGATGCGCTGAGCACATCAATGTCACCATCGCCGTCCACATCTGCCGCGAATACGCTGTAGACAAAATCGGCAGCAGTGGTGATTGTGTGGGTCGTAAAGTTTTGACCTCCGTCATTCTCGTACCAGGCGACCTTGTCGTCATCGCGCGACGCGCTGAGAATATCCGCATCACCGTCGCCGTCAACGTCGGCCGCAAATACACTAAAGGCTCCTGCGGCGGCAGTTGTAATCGTGTGCACGGTGAAGTTTTGACTGCCGTCGTTTTCGTACCAGGCAATTGTGTTGGCATCGCGCACGGCACTGAGAACGTCGATGTCGCCGTCACCGTCCACATCCGCCGCAAAAACGCTGACAGCGCCGTTGGCGGCCGCACTGATGGTGTGGAGCGTGAAGTTTTGACTGCCGTCGTTTTCGTACCAGGCAATCTTGTTGTCAACGAGAGATGCGCTTAGGATGTCGATATCGCCATCACCGTCCACATCCGCCGCGAATACATTGAAAGCCCCATTGGCGGCTGTAGTGATCGTGTTCTGGCTGCCAAAGACACCACTGGCCACCGACGGATCGGTAATCGTCACCTCGTAATCTTCGACCTCGCCGTCCGCCGCCGCGCCAGTGACACCCAGGTCGCCCGCCGTGCTGAGCCGGAATCGGGCGTAGGTCGTTCCTGCAATTGCGTAGCTCGGCACGTCAAACATCAGAGCGTTGTCGCCGGTACTCACGCTCAACGAATCAAAGATTTGCTCGCCCGGTCCGCCCCAACTCCCGTCGTCGTTGAAGTCGATCCAGGCGTCCAATAACCCGGCAGCACCTTGCACGTTGACCGTCACGGTCGCATCCAAAGCCCCCACCTGAATCACGCCAAACGTCACGCCATCTTCATCGTCAGGAGATCCGGTCGTGTCGTCCGTATCGGCGGCCGGACCGGCGGAATTTGTCCCGTCGAGTTCACCGTCGCGATTCGCACCCAAGGTCGGTCCCGTCGGAATATGACGCGCACCATCCTCGGCCAACGTGACGGGATAGGGGCTGGGCGCATCACCAAAGTCATTGTTCAGATTCTCATACCAGGCGATCTTGTCGTCTGAGCCCGAAGCGCTGAGCACGTCGATGTCGCCATCGCCATCCACATCCGCCGCAAACACGCTTCGAGCACCATCGCCCGCTGTGCTAATCGTGTGCGTTGTGAAGTTTTCACTACCGTCGTTCTCGTACCAAGCGATCTTGTCGTCGGAAACCGACGCACTCAGCACGTCGACATCGCCGTCGCCGTCCACGTCCGCCGCAAACACACTGCGGGCCGCATCAGCGGCCGTGCTGATCGTATGCGCTGTGAAGTTCTGGCTGCCGTCATTCTCGTACCAGGCAATCTTGTCGTCATCGCTAGAGGCACTCAGTACATCGATATCGCCGTCGCCATCCATGTCCGCTGCAAACACGCTATAAGCTACGTCAGCGGCCGTGCTGATTATGTGGGCCGTGAAGTTCTGACTGCCATCATTCTCGTACCAGGCAATCGTGTCATCACCGAACGAAGCACTCAGGACGTCGACGTCGCCATCCCCGTCCACGTCGGCCGCGAACACGCTCAAAGCCCCGTCAGCGGTAGCAGTGATCGTATGGGCAGTAAAATTCTGACTCCCATCGTTCTCATACCAAGAGATCTTATCGTCGTTCACCGAGGCGCTGAGGATATCGATATCGCCGTCACCGTCGACGTCGGCCGCAAATACACTAAAGGCTCCATCGGCAGCCGTGGTAATTGCGTGCTCTGTGAAGTTCTGATTCCCGTCGTTCTCATACCAAGAGATCGTATCTTCATCGCGCAAGGCACCAAGTACGTCTACATCGCCGTCACCGTCGACGTCCGCAGCCGAGACACTTACGGCTCCTATCGCGGATGCGCTGATTGTGTGGAGTGTGAAGTTTTGGCTGCCGTCGTTTTCGTACCAGGCAATTGTGTTGTCGACTACCGCGCTACTGAGGGCATCCATGTCTCCATCGCCATCCACATCTGCCGCGAAAACGCTGGAAGCGAAATCAGCGGCCGTGCTGATCGTGTTCTGGCCGCCGGAGACGCCTGTCGCAGCCGCCGGGTCGGTAATTGTCACCTCATAATCTTCGACTTCGCCGTCAGCTGCCGCGCCGGCGACGCCCAAATCGCCGGCCGTGCTCACGCGGAACCTCGCATAGGTCGTTCCGGCAATTGCGTAGCTCGGCACGTCAAATGTCAGCACATTATTACCGGTACTCACGCTGAACGAATCAAAGATTTGCTCGCCCGGCCCGCCCCAACTGCCGTCGCCGTTGAAGTCGATCCAGGCGTCCAACAATCCGGCCGCCCCCTGCACATTGACAGTGACAGTCGCATCGAGGGCCCCGATCTGAATAGTCCCAAACGTCACACCATCTTCGTCGTCGGGCGATCCCGTCGTGTCGTCCGCGTCGGCGGCCGGACCGACCGAATTGACGCCGTCGGCTTCACTGTCACGATTGACCCCCAGCGTGGGTCCACTCGTCCTGTGCCGAGCACCATCGCTTGCCAACGTCACCGGGTACGGCGTCGGTGCATCTCCAAAATCAAAACTGTCGGCATTCTCATACCAGGCAATCTTGTCGTCTGAGCCCGAAGCACTGAGGGCGTCCATGTCGCCATCGCCATCCACATCTGCCGCAAACACACTTCTGCCTGAATCAGCCGCAGTGGTGATCGTGTGGGCGGTGAAGTTCTGACTGCCGTCATTCTCATACCAAGCGATCTTGTCGTCGAAATACGACGCGCTAAGAACGTCGATATCTCCATCGCCATCCACGTCCACAGCAAACACGCTCGTGGCCCCATCGGCGGCGGTCGTAATTGTATGTGCCGAAAAGTTCTCACTACCGTCGTTCTCGTACCAAGCGATCGTGTCATCGCCGAGTGACGCGCTGAGAATGTCGGTACTGCCGTCGCCGTTCACATCCGTCGCGAAAACGCTAATTGCAAAAATGGCGGTGTTGGTAACGATGTGCGTCGTGAAATTCTGGCTACCGTCGTTCTCGTACCAGGCAATCGTGTCGTCATCTCGGGAAGCGCTAAGGACGTCGAGATCACCGTCGCCATCGACGTCCGCTGCGAATACGCTCAGGGCTGTATCGGCAGTCGTGCTGATGGTATGGAACGTGAAGTTTTGACTGCCGTCGTTCTCGTACCAGGCAATCGTGTCGTCGAAGTTGGACGCGCTGAGGACGTCGATATCCCCGTCATCATCCAGATCAGCCACGAAAACGCTCGTGGGCCCATTCGCAGCAGTTGAGATCGTATGCGCCGTGAAATTTTGGCTGCCATCGTTCTCGTACCAGGCGACCTTATCGTCATTGACTGATGCGCTGAGCACATCAATGTCACCATCGCCGTCCACATCTACCGCGAATACGCTGTATGGGGCATCGGCAGCCGTGCTGATCGTGTGCAGTGTGAAGTTCTGACTGCCATCGTTTTCGTACCAGGCAATTTTGTCGTCATCGCGAGATGAGCTGAGCAGGTCGATGTCGCCGTCGCCGTCTACGTCGGCGGCAAATACGCTCGTGGCTCCGTCGGCGGCCGTACTCACTGTATTTTGGGAACCAAATACGTCAGTAGTCGCTGCTGGGGACACAATCGTGACCTCGTAATCTTCGACTTCACCGTCGCCGGCCGTGCCAGTGACGCCCAAGTCACCCAGCGTGCTCACGCGGAACCGCGCATAGGTGGTCCCTGCAATCGCATAGCTCGGCACGTCAAAATTCAGCACATTATGACCGGTACTCACGCTGAACGAATCAAAGATTTGCTCCCCCGGTCCGCCCCACGAACCGTCGCCGTTGAAGTCGATCCAGGCGTCCAATAATCCGGCAGCACCTTGCACGTTGACCGTGACCGTGGCATCGAGGGCACCCACCTGGATTACGCCAAAGGTTACACCATCTTCGTCCGCGCCATCGGCATCGGCATTTGTGGAGTTCGTACCATCCAATTCACTGTCGACGGTCGCTCCAAGCCGCAGCGCGCCACCGGTTGTGTGCTCGGCCCCCGAATCGGCCTGTTCGACCGGGTACGGATCAGGCGCGTCGCCGAAATCGGATGTGAGCAAAACCCGCTTTTCGAGCACCTCGGCTGATTTGGCCATACCGGTCGTGGCGACAAGTGGCGCATACCGAAGTTTCTGCATTCGGCGACTTTCGTAGCGTCGGCGAAAACGATTTCGGAACATTCGAGATTTCAGTGAAAGTCGAAACAGCGAAATCCACGATTTCAGCAGCATGCTATTGCCTTAGACTGGTTGTGGTGGATTGGGGCGCATGATTTGTGAGCCGAAAAATTGAAGCGTGCTAATCACCCGAAGCGACTTGCCCAAGTCAAAATCTCTGAGTGCCGGGGCCCGATCGTATCGTCAGCCGGAACGCCGACGAAATGCATTTCGGTGTCGGGGCTAGACCAGCTCCGATTTTCCAGCATTTACGCGCGTGAATCGGGCTCACGCTTCGCAAGCCGCGACAGAGATATTCATGCTGCACGAATTTCCGATCGGTGGTGGCAAGCCGGGGAAACGGCGATGCAATGCTCCAGCAGCGCGGCATAGGTGGCCTATATTGATTAAATCATCGGGGTGCTTATCTACATCTAGGATACCGGAAAAACCACCCAACTTGCCAGCGCTTACTCCGCGAAACTGTCGGCTACACATGCATTTGCGCTGACCGCCACGCGGAACATCCAAGCAGGGTGCAGGCTGCAAGTACCATGAAAGTTCGCCTCCCAATAACTCCGCCCACCCTTGTAGGCCAGGAACTGTCCCGGCGAGACACGATCGCGACAAGACATCGCGCCACTTGAGGCCCCGGCCTTTCAGCATTCTCTCGGATCGTTGAAACGCCGATGCACGCAGTACGGAAATGCTGGTTGCTTGCGGCCAGGCCGCCACGAACGAGAATATCATTGAGGGACACTCGCTGTTGATTTCCTTACGGGTTCATCAGCCTGTGGCATAATCCCGCAACCGATTTACAGAACGCTTGTCGTCGACACGTCGTCGGCCATCTCACGATCGGCAACATTGCATTGTGATTCCGGAGTTGATGAGCATGGATGAATCCGCCGAGCTGAAACTTGCCTCTTCCTACAATCATTGGGAGCCGGACGGGACTTACGACGCGATTGTCATTGGGTCGGGAATTGGAGGCCTCGCAGCCGCCGCGATGCTGGCGCGCGAAGCAGGCCAGCGGCTCCTCGTCCTGGAACGACATTACACTCCCGGCGGATACACGCATGCGTTCCGTCGCCCCGGATTCGAGTGGGACGTCGGCGTGCATTACATCGGCGAAATGGGCGACACAAATTCGCAACTGCGAGCGATGTTCGACTACCTCTCAGACGGTGAGTTGCAATGGACGTCTATGGGTGATGTCTACGATCGGCTGGTCTTTCCGCAACTGACGTTCGATTACATTACGGGGCGTGATCGGCTCGAACAGAATCTGGTTGAGCAGTTTCCACGTCAACGCGACAAGATTGCTGCGTATCTTCAGGCGGTTGAAGATTGCGTCAAATCGAGTGAAAACTTTTTTGTCGAGAAGTCTTTGCCCGCCCCGCTGGCCTGGTTGTCGGGCTGGCTACTGCGACGGAAGTTTCTGCAGTGGGCAGGAAAGACCACGCGTGAGGTGCTGAACGATCTGGAGATTGACGGCGATCTCGCCAGCGTCTTGGCAGGGCAATGGATTACCTATGGCCTCCCACCAGGACAAAGTAGTTTCGGCATCCACGCGATTGTCACTCGGCATTACCACAACGGCGGTTACTACCCGGTCGGAGGCGCATCGCAGTTCGCGGCCACGATCATCCCTTCGATCCAGCGAACCGGTGGTGAAGTCATCGTTCGTGCCCCCGTTAAACATATCCTCGTCGAGAATGGCCGAGCTGTAGGCGTCGCGATGGAAGACGGTCGAGAAATTCGCGCACCACGTGTGATCAGCAACGCAGGAGCCCATAACACGTACTGCCGACTTTTGCCGAACGACGCACAGGTACGCCCCCTGCGTGAACGTCTCAACAAACTTGCCCCCTCACTTCCGTTTCTGAATCTTTATGTCGGACTCGACGCCACCGATCAGCAACTCGACCTTCCGAAGAACAACATTTGGGTGTATCCGGGGCCGGACCACGACACGAATCTGGCAAACTTCCTCGCTGACCCGCAGGCGCCATTACCGTTGGTTTACATTTCGTTTCCTTCGGGTAAGGAGCCCACATTCTCGGAGCGATTTCCGAATCATGCGACGATGCAGGCAATTTGCCCGGCGCCGTACGATTGGTTCAAATCGTGGGAGCATCTTCCCTGGAAGAAACGCGGAGAGGAATACGAGCAACTCAAAGGTCAATTCGCCGACCGAATCCAAAAAACAATCGAAGAACAGGTTCCTCAGGTTAAAGGCCACATCCAACACGCCGAGTTGTCGACACCGCTCACGAATCGCCACTTCGCTAACTACGCCCTCGGCGAGCCTTACGGACTGGCCCATACCCCCCAGCGTTTCCTGGAGCGGAAACTGCTTAGGCCAGCGTCACCAATTCGAGGGCTGTACCTGACAGGGCAGGACGTCTCGACCATCAGTATCGTCGCCTCGATGGTGGGAGGCGTGTCATGCGCTTCGGTGATCCTAGGGCGCAACCTGTTTGCAAAGTTCAACGATTGATAGCCACGTGGCATGCGCGCTTTTGGCCCACGACCTGTCCTGGCAGCACACAAAAGCGGCAAACGATTTATCGATTCGCAGCATTGCCGGAACGGCGCTGCGCTTGGTCCGGGCTACGACTGCTTCTGGGGTATTGGCCAACGTCAATCACCGCGCCGCTGCGTGAATAACCAATCGTGTAACTCGTGATCCTGATACGCGTCGATCCACGAGTCATGCGCGACGCCGGGATACTCCGTCAATTTCGGACTTCCCCCCGCGCGGCGCAGCGCCGCCACCATGTCGCGGGTCGCCTCGATCGGCACGCGATCGTCGTCCAATCCGTGGCAGGTCCAGATTTCGACGCCTTGTTCCACGATCTTCTGCGCGGTCGCCGGTTGTCCGAACGCACAAATCGGCGCGGCGGCAGCAAACTTCTCGGGATGCTTGCCGACGAGGCTCCACGTCACACCGCCCCCCATCGAAAGCCCTGTGACATAAATGCGGTTCATGTCGATCGGCAGTTCCTCACACACCGAGTCGATCAGGCCCAACAGCCGACCAGCCAACTCGTCCCGATTTAAGTCGCGGATGAGCGTGCCAGTCGCCTCGTCCCCTTTCAGCTGCAGGTCGATTCGATTATTGCGCCTGCTTTCGCGAGGTCCGAAGAAGACCGTCAGCCTGTCGTTTGAAAGCGTGACGTCTGTGGGTGGCATGCCGGCTAACGAGCGGCGGTTTGGGCCCAGATCGTTGAATTCGGCCGACCATTTGTCGCCAACGCGCGTCAGTCGCAAGCCGAATTCCAGTCCCCGACCATATTGACCACTCACATCCAATTGCCACTGACCCTCGAAAGAATCATCGTCCCCGGACTTTTCGTTGCACCGTGCGCGCACCTGCCATGTTGCGTGTGTCATGCCGTGCACAAGTTGCGGGGCCAAAACGAAACAAGGGTGCTTCGACTGGAACTCCGGCAACGCCCAGATTCGCGCGGAGAAATGGGCATCGGCGATGTGCCGCCGATTGTCCGTGCCGCGTCCCCCGCCGCCGTGAAAGAAGACGACCAGGGGATAGGTCGCGTCGCGTGTCTCGTCCGCCGGCCGGAACAACCGGTACGGCAGGGCGGTGCCCTCCTGCGAATAGCGTCTCATCTCGAATTGGCTGTCGAGCGCCGCCAATCTGGCCCGCGTTCGGTTGAACCGTTCCCGCCGTTGCTCGGGCGATTCACTCGGCGTGCCGGCGTACACTTCTTTATCTTGGGCCGTCGCGAGATCGTTTGCTTCGTCTTGGGCCGATGCGAGATGGGCCAAGTTGCATACCAAAAACAAGAACGTGCCGAACCGCGCCGTAATGCGTCGAGTCATCGCATCTCTCCTGTGGTATTCTTATACCTGAGCCGCAAAGCGCGAGCCACGTAGGGTGCGTGCTGGCACGCACCATTGGGCTCGGTCTCGAAATCACTCCGCCCAGCGAAACTCGTCGCTGAACTGCGAAGCGCTCGCCTTGAAGTTGCGCATTTTCGAATATGGTAACCCGACGCGTCAGCGAGGGCAAAACCGGACAAATCCTTCGCTCGCGCATCAGGCTTGAATTATCCGGGCTCGCTTGCGGACAGAAATCAATGCAGAAATGACTCCCGTCCTAAGCCGCAAAGCGCAAGCTTGCGGGCAGAATCGAAAACCGACGTCCCATCGCCGGGCGGAAGCTCCCGTACCGGATCAAAATTATTGGGCAGCAACGCAATCGTAACTGAGCCGCAAAGCGCTAGCCACGTAGTGTGCGTGCTGGCACGCACCATTGGGCTCGGTCTCGAAATCACTCCGCCCAGCGAAACTCGTCCCCGAACCACACATCGCTCGCGTTGAAGTAGCGCATTTTCGACCATGGTAACCCGACGTGTCAGCGAGGGCAAAACCGGACAAATCCTTCGCTCGCGCTTCAGGCTTCAACTATTCGGGCTCGCTTGCGGACAGAAATCAATACAGATGCCACTTCCTACCTGAGCCGCAAAGCGCTCGCCTGGAAGTTGCGCAGTTTCGACCATGGTAACCCGACGCGTGAGCGAGGGCACTAGCCACGTAGCGTGCGTGCTGGCACACACCCAACGACGACTCCGTTTCAAACGACATCACCCGCAAAGCCTAATCTTCTGCGAGCTTCTCAATCGCCTCCTGCGAGTATCGGTTGAGTCCGAAGTTGCCGGCCAATACCGCTTTGCAATACTTCTTCAATGCCGACTTGCGTTCTTCGCTGTCGCCTGCCCAGTCGACGAGCTGTTTGCTAAAACGCGCGGCATTGTTGGACGGATTGCCTCGCCCATTCACCATGCCGTACATGATTCGACCAAGCTGCTCATTGGGCGCGAGCTTGAAGACGGGACTGGCCTTGATCCTCTTGTCCGCTTGCCGTTGACGTTCGGCCCGAAGTTCCTCTTGAACCTTGGCCAAGGTCGGCTCCGGCTCGCCGAGTGCCTTCGCAACGGCTTTCATGATGGTCTCGAGGTCGCGGTAGTTGGGGGCTTGGAAAACCATGTTGTCGACAACTTTGTTTCCCTTAGCAACCAAGACGGTCATCGCAACGTTTCGATTCAAGCCGTAGGAACCAGGCCCCTCGACGCCATCAACGGACAGGCTGACCATCGACTTGGGGAACAACGAGCCTCTCGCCCAACCTCGAAGCATCGCTGTGATCCTTTCCCGATCGTCGGACAGCAGCACAAAGTGGCTGGTCAGTTCCTTATGCCGTAAACCGTAGAAATCCACCAATCCCAGACCAAATAGAATCCGATCGTCGTCACCGAGCCTGTGCACGAAGCAGATGAGAGTGGTCCGTTCGTCGCTTTCCTTGACGATCTCCAACTCGTCCGGTTGGCCGTCTTTGATCTGCAACACCTTAAACGGCTTGATCGTTTCACCCGGTTGTGGTCCTGAGAATACGGGTTCTGGAGCGGTGCCGGTTGCTTTTGGCGTCTCGTCCTCCGCTTGAGCTACGGCAGAACCGGCCACAGCCTTTGCAGCACGATCGACCTTTGGAGTTGCCCCGACGATTAGGCCCGCTGCTGCCAACACGAACCAGTAACGAATAAGCGCCCTTCGGTGAAAGCGATGTGAGTGTTTCATAATCTCCTCGAGTCGTTTGGCGTTACTGTGGGACAAAATCGACTTCCGCCGACACAGCGTTGTGCCGTAGAAGAACCGTTACGCGATAGTCAGGTAGGGCCGGTTCCTACAATTATTTCTTCTGCAAGCTCTGTTCCAGTGTGCCTGCTCTTAATCCTCCAATCCAATGCAATACAAATGCCCGGCGGTGCGGATGAAGATGCGGCCTTGAGAAACGGCCATTGTGGCCATGCACTGCTCTTGCAGATTGTTCCAGCCGATCTCGTCGTACTTTGGACCGGGGCGCAGAACCAACGTCAGACCTTCCTCGGACGTGATGTAGATCCGGCCGTCGGCCCAAACGGGCGAGGCCCAGTACGCGCCGGGAAGCCGCTTGACCCAAACGATGTTTCCGTTCGAGGCGTCGACGCAATGCAGAATGTTGTCGCGGGTGATCGAGTAGAGATAGGGATTTACATACAGTAGCGACGGGATCGCCGGCACACCCTTTTTCTGTTCCCAGGCGATGTGCGTTTCGGTGATGTCGCCCTTGCCGCCCAAACGTATCGCCCGAATCGTCGGTTCCTCGAAGCCGGATGACGTAAAAATGATTCCGTCGCCAATCGCCGGTGACGGGGTCACGCCTTCCCCCTGGCTGTAGATCGACCAGATCCGCTCGCCGCTTGCCACGTCGTGAGCTTGCACGCGGTCGCCGCCGGCGCTGATGACGAGGGCACCACCGTCAACCAAAATCGGCGAGACATGTCCCACACGCGATTCCCCCCGCTTGCCTTTCCACATGACGTCGCCGGTCGCCGTATCGAGCGAGAGCACGACCGCTTTGTCCCAGGGAATTTTCCAACCGGTTTTCTGATCTTCAGCACTGCTGCCGTCGAATGGCATAATCAATTGATCGCCGACGAGGATCGGCGACGCGCCCAAGCCATGCAGGCTGTGAAACCTGACTTCGGTGTTTTTCCAGACCATCTCGCCGTCGTAGTCGAGGGCGACAACCGTGCCGTCAGCGAAGACGGCATACACTTTTTCGCCGTCGGTTACGGGGGTCGGCGTGGCATACGAGTTTTGAGCGCGCTTGGCACCGGCCTCTTGTCGATGGACCTCCTTGTTCCAGGCGATGTCGCCGGTTTTCCGATCGACGCAGATCACATGGCACAACTGACCCTCTTCGGTCGCCGTCGTGAGGAAGATGTGATCGTCATAGACGATTGGGGACGACCAGCCTTCGCCGGGGATCTCTGTTTTCCAAATGACGTTTTGTATTGTCGACCATTCGACCGGCAGATTGGTCTCGCTGGAGATTCCCTGGCCATTGTCGCCGCGGAAACGGGTCCAGTTTTCCGCGCGGGCCTGGGTGCCGGTGACGGCGAATATGGAGCAGACGATTAATAACGATCGCAGGTATGTGAAACTCATGATGGGATCCTTTTGTTTTTATTGTGCTTGAGCCGCAAAGCGCTAGCTTGCGGGCGGTATCGATTTTTGACGAGTCAAGTGCCCTCTCCCGGCCTGCGGCCGACCTCTCCCAGAGGGAGAGGTGACTTCTGATTGAATGTGTATTGAAAATAAACCGATTGCACGTCATTCCCGCGTAGGCGGGAATCCATTGGCGATTGCTTTGTTGACCATGTCCCGATCTTGCACTACAACGAGGCAAGTGCCCTCTCCCGGCCTGCGGCCGACCTCTCCCAGAGGGAGAGGTGACTTCCGACTGGCTGCGAAGCACCCGCCTGGGAAAGAAAGATTATACCGCAGTTTGCCTGCAGCGACATCCTGACGATCTGTATGCGTGCCCGTTCATCGCCGCGGGGCGATTCCAAAACGTAACGCTTCAGGGCCGAACGGCCCGCGTGCTAGCGCACTGCGGCTGACTTTCATAGAACAAGCGATTCCTCGTAGGGCCGGTTCCGACCGGCCGTGCGGAAGATCGGCGCGTGAGGGTGATTGGCCAATAGGAGCCGGACCAACCATTACTCGAAATACCGGCGAGCAATCATGAATCACATCGTGTTAAACAGAACCGGGAACGAATCTGTTTTGATAGCTTAGGGGCAGACATCTTGTCGCTGCGCGACCCGGCCACGAGTTGGCCGGGCTACCCGATTCCGGATGGCGTCGGTTCAGGGGCGACATGGCCCGCGTGCTAGCGCACAGCGGCTGACTCTTATAGAGCAAGCGATCGCCTTAACGCGAATCGACGTGCGTCCTTGCCACGCGAAAGCCGGTACTGGCGACACGGTTGTCGGGGCGATTGGCAGACCGGTTAACAGACCGGACAGATTCCGGCAAACTTAGGAACGCACCGCTGCGCAACGCGCGACGGCTGGTGACCGGAACGGGCGACATCGGGCCGACGATCGGATCCTGAACCCATTCCCAAACATTCCCATGCATGTCGAATAGGCCCATTTCGTTCGGCAGCAGCGATTCCACGGGGTGGCTGCGGCCGCGCGAGTTCAACACAAACCAGCAGTAGCGGTCCAACAGATTCGTCGCACCGCCAAAACTAAATGGTCCATTCGTCCCCGCCCGGCAAGCGTGCTCCCACTCGCTTTCGGTCGGCAATCGATAGCCGGAAAGCTTGAGAAAATCTTCCTTCACGCGCATGCCGGCCGCGTAGTCCCCATCGGCATTTGGTTGATAGACCCATTCCGACTCGGGAAGACCTTCCTGCTCGCTTAGCCAGTTACAGTACTCAGCAGCCATGTACCAACTGACCCGATGGACGGGGCAATCGTCCGTCGCCGCGATATCCGGAATGACGTCGATGGCTTCCCAATGTTTGCGATATTCGGCGATTGTTACTTCATGAGTTGCCAATGCGAAGCTATGGCCGACGTTGCTATCGCCAGCTGCTGCCGATGACGGAAAGACGACCATCGTTTGACCTTGGCCGTTGACGTACCAACCGCGCGCGGATTCCGAATCATGTGCGGCATTGCCCGGCGGTATTTCGGGCAGATCGATGCCCCACTGCCGTAGCACCCACCCGGCCGAACTGTGAATTCCAGGATCGGGATCGTCTCGATAAAGTTTCACAAGGATGGGGTCAATTTGAACGTGCTCCGTAGACGTCGGCTCACCCGAATTGGGACCAGTGAGAGATTGAACCAACGCCCTGCGCACCGAAATGTCAGTTTCGACCGACAGCCGGTTCATCAGCAAGCTTTTGTCCGTCACAAGTTGAGACAAATCTTCGATGAGGCAGCTTCGAAGGGACGGATTCGTTGTCAACTTCAACAACGACCAAACCGGTTCACCCAATCCAAGATTGATTAGCGTTACGCCGGCCATCGACCGCCGCTCCCAATCGCTGACGCGCTGCCGAAACGAGGGATTGTCGGGCAAGGCCGAACGCATTTGCTTCATCAATATCGGTTGCACCGCTTCGGCAAAGGGCGTGAGGGCCGGCAGTAGCACCATATACTCTGCCAAGTCATCGGCCAGCAAGATCGCATTCGCTAATTCCTTCGGCTTGTCACGCAAATAATCGGCGACGAAGACCGCGGTCGTTTCCCGCAGTTTGGGAGATCGGGAACGATCGGAATGAATGGCAATCAACGATTCGGCCAAGTGACCGCGAGCCAACTCGAAATGTTCCAGCCGATCCCCGAATTGCACCGACGAAACGTTGCTGGTTAGGTGACGGGCAACAAATGGTGCGATTTCCTGCCAGCGTTTGTCGTCGGTGGCGAATTCGGCCAGCGCCGCCGCCGCTTGAAAACGCTCGGCCGCCGTATTTTCATCATTCAGCACGAACTGCCATAACGACTCGGAGACACGGTCCCTGTGCGGAAACAACGCGTCCCGAATGACCGGAAAGTCGTCCAGCGTGCACACCGGCAGTTGCGTTGTTAAGTAATCGATTTGTCGACCATCAACCGGCAACAACGCCAAGGAGAGATGCAGTTTTGCAGCGGAATCGGCCGGCGCATTCTCAAATTCCGTGTGAAGCAACGGATCGGCCCAGTAGCGGACTGCATCCATCTCGCGAACGATCCCTGGAACCTGGGCCGTCTCTGCATTCATCAGCGAGGCAACCAATCCCTCGGCGCGCGTGGCATTCCTTTGTTCCACAATTGATTGGCGGCTGCGCACACCGAGGTAAACCACGCCAACCAGCAGTAACGCCACCAATGTGGAATTCAAAGCATGGACGCGGCCCGCTTTGGCCATCATTTTTCGCTGCGGCGCCGTCCATTGCTGCTTGTCTGTCAGGAATCGAATGCTGAGGTTTTCCCACCACGAAGGGAGATGCCGATTTTCCGGCTTGGCATTCCACAGCGACGAACGATCCTCGAGCCGTAACTCGGCACGCCCGCGTCTCGTTTCCCGCTGCTTGCGAGTCAACCAGTCTCGCAGTGAATGCACGAGATAGTCATGCGTGAGTTGGTAATACTTGTCCCCATCATCAGCAAGCGACTGCGAATCGTCATCGGGGTCGAATCCAGCGGGATCAGTCGGCGTGATGAGCCGAATCTCTCCGTCGAGAATTCGGATGAGTTCTTCAAAGTGCTGTTTGCGGCGCGCATATCCCGATGCTCGCAGTAATTCTTCGTACGATTTCATTTCCCCACGAATGTCTGTCCCCGAATCGGGCAACAACGCCTTGAGGACTTCCCGTGCGGCCTTTTGATGCAGGCGATGCGTGGGATTGGACTGTACGCTGAAGGTCTCCTCGAGAAAGGTGACGCCAACCCCTTGAGTGCCGCCAACCTCCCGAAGGACGGCCGGCGACCATTGTTTCCCATTCATCATTTCGGCAAACAGCGCCAGCCGGACACAGATGACCTTGCCTTCTTGCGACAGCCCGTCGACGGCCTGTTTCAAAAAGCTTTTCTGATCCTTGGTTGTCTCGTCAGCATTTTCCGGCAGAGCACCGAACGCACGACCAAAAGCTGCCAAGACTTTCTGAGCATGGCGAATGGGAAACAGATCAACTGGCGCAAAATTGCGACCTTGGATCAGGTCGACTTCCAATTCGTTGAGAAATCGCGTCACCGCCATCCAGAAATCGTCGCGCACCATCACAATGCATTGCACCCGTCCACCGTCGCATTGGCGCAGTGCCTGAACCAACTCGGTATCCTCTTGCTCCTTTTTGGCGTGCAACCACTGCTCAAACTGATCGATGACGATGAGCACTTTTTTGCCGGCCGGAATACCTCGACCCAGGCGCAGTGCTGCCAGCGTTTCTTTGAGGGACAAGCTACTGTCGACTTTCGTGCATTTTTTGCGTAATGCATGCAGCAACCGCGATTCGGTTTCGTCGGGGGTGGCCTCGATGTAGATCGGAACAATGTGGTCGGCAAGACGCGGCGTAAGACCTGCTTTCACTAACGACGATTTACCGCATCCCGAGGGGCCATAGATCAAGCCGACCGAAAACGTGTTGTCCGCGTCGGTCTCCTCGATTCGCGTTTTCCAAAACCTCAAGCTATCGGGTAACCCATCGCGATCGCGGGGACCGGGCAACAGTTCCAGAAAGAAGTCTGCATCATGGGCGTCGAACGATCGCAAACCTTTCGGGACAATCCTAACCGGAGGGCTTGCAGTCGAAGACCCGAAACCCATCGAAACCGATGAGCTGACCGCAGAACCTTCTGAGCTGGAATCGGGCGCTGGCGGCTGGATATCTGAAGCAATTGTTCCCGGCCCCTTCGCCACCGCCTGGCTCGCATCGTGGACATTTTCGGCAAGAAAATGTCGCAAGTCCTCGGCGAAATCGTGTGACGACGAGTAGCGTTCGCTGGCGCGTTTGGCGATCGCCTTTTGACAAATACGCTCCAACTCTTTGGGAAGCTGTTCGTCGTATTGCCGTAACGGCCGGGGTTCGTAATCGGTTACCTGCTCCAGAATTTCGGCTTGCGAATCACCGCGAAACGGTTGCCGCCCGACCAGTAATTGATAGAACACGACCCCCAAACTGAAGATATCCGATCGACCATCGACGCGATGACCTTCTCCCCGCGCCTGTTCCGGCGACATGTACGACGGCGTGCCCGCATACCTCGGTCCTTTGCCGATGTTCTCTTCCCGCAAGGCCAAACCAAAATCGACGATGAACGGTTTGCCGGTCGTGTCGATCAGAATGTTGCCCGGTTTCACATCGCGATGCACAAGGCCCTGTTTGTGCGCGTAGTGAAGCGCTTCGGCAACGGTTGCAACAAGTTCGGCCGCTGCGACGTACGTACAGCGAGATTCCTTAATTTTGGCGGAAAGGCTGACGCCCTCGATGTACTTCAATACAACAAAACAGGGAGATTTTTCCGTGCTGCCAACGTCGTAGACCGGCACAATGTGGGGATGATCGAGATTCGCAACCGTGCGCGCTTCTGCCAAATAGGCTTGCGCATCTTCCGGTTGGGCGATCAACTTTCCATGGGGCACTTTGACGGCAACCAATCGGTCGAGTTGCTCATCGTGTGCTAAATAAACAAGACCGAACCCGCCCTTGCCCAAAATGCGCTCGATACGATATCGACCGATCCGGTCGGGGGCATCCACCGGACCTTCATCAACAGGCTTCTGGGCTCCACCGGTCGTCGGTTGAGTTTCGTCGCCCTGATAATCCTGTGTTGCCCCAAAAGGGTTTTCGTCGGCCATGCTCCGCTGTGATACCCCAGCCGCTACCTGCCAATAGAAGTTGAATCCTCAGCGCGAGTTGCAAAATGCGATTGTAACCGCTTTGTTTGGGAAATGCGCCGAACCTGCACTTCAACCCAGGGGAAGCACTCCGAGAAGCTCAATCACCGGGCATGATTCATCAATGGGGCCGTATGACCGAAACTTCACCTGAATTCGCATCAATTCGATCCGAATCGTTGCAAGTCGTGTGAATCCTTGTTTGTGCTCGCTCCAATTCGTCCGGTATAGTCTCAAGAGACTTCCCAATAAGCCGCGGCTGGACCGCTTCATCATGCTGGAGGCCAAACGTGCAACATCGATCCTTTCTTGTCGCCTGGATTACGGTTTTTTACGTTTGTAGTTCAGCATCACTGGCCGAATCTCAGGATGATCCACAGCAAGCACCCGGATGGCGCAAACATACGATTAACGATCGCTCTCCGTTCGAAGGTGCCGGAGCCGCAGATTTCAACGACGACGGGTTGATCGACGTCTTTAGCGGTGATTCGTGGTACGAGGCACCGACATGGAAAAGGCACAAGGTCCGCACGGTGCTACCGGGACGAAATCCCAAGTACCACGACGACTTCGCGGACCTGCCGATCGACGTCAACGGCGACGGATACATCGATATCGTTACGTGCGCATACTTCAGCGGGCGCGTTGCCTGGGTCGAGCATCCTGGTGATCCGACCCAACAATGGAAAGAACATACAGTCGACCTGCCCGGCCCCATGGAGACCGGTCGGCTCGTCGATTTAAACAGCGACGGCCAACCCGATTTTCTGCCGAACACTGTTCGACTTGTGACCTGGTACGAATTCTCGCGGAATGACGGTGACGTGAAGTGGCAGGAACACAATCTTGGCGAGGGCGGAGCCGGCCACGGCGTCGGTGCTGGCGACATCAACCGTGATGGACGGACCGATATCATCACAGTTACGGGTTGGTATGAACAGCCGGACGACGCCAACGAGTCCTGGCCGTTTCACGAGGAGTTCGACATAAGCAGAGCGGGAATTCTGATTATTGGGCGCGACTTCGACCACGACGGCGATACCGATATTGTCTGGGGTATCGGACACGACTACGGACTGTATTGGCTGCAGCAATCGACCGATGTCGACGGGCAGCGTGTCTGGACGCGGTCTGCTATCGACGAATCTTTCTCGCAGGTTCACTCGCTGCATTTGGCCGACCTCGATGGAGACTCCGAGCCGGAAGTCGTCACCGGCAAACGGGTCTACGCGCACGAAGTTGAACCGGGCGCTACCGAGGCATCGTGCATTTATAGTTATCACTTTGATCCGAAAGGGGACAGCTGGGTCAAACGGGTGATTTACGAAGGCAAACCGGCGGCAAACGCACCACCGGAAGCGGCGCAACGCTCGGCGCTCGACGACTTCGAACCGGGAACCGCCGGCACGGGTCTGCAGATGGACTTTCAAGACATGGATGCCGATGGGGATATCGACATTGTCTGTCCTGGCAAGACTGGTTTGTACTGGTTCGAGAACCTGCGCATCGCGGGCCAGCAATGAAGTAAGACAACGGCAGTACTTTTCCTTTCGCTTTGGTCAGGTCGTTTAGTTTGTGTCAGGTCGTTTTTCAATGAGTTAAACCGACCCTCAAATATCCTTCCGATATCAAGTCGCGTAATCAGCCGTTTTGAATCAACAGGATCGTGGAATACAGAAACGGCGTGTGGTAAGCTCCGTTTGCGGACTGACATTATCTCTATCACCAAATCTGGAGATTCGCTCATGTCTCAGGACCGAACAGGTGTCTCACGTCGGCGATTCTTGAAATCAGCAGCCGCGGCGAGTGCGGCATTTTCGGTGCCGACCATTATTCCCGGTTCGGCGTTAGGAAAGAACGGCGTTGTCGCACCCAGCGAGCGAATCGTGATGGGGGGCCTGGGTATCGGGCGACGCGGCGGATACGACCTGGGAATTTTTCTCGAGCAGCCCGAAGTCCAGTTTGTTGCGATCTGCGACGTGCGCCAGGAGCGGCGCATGGCCGTCAAGCAAATGGCTGACGACAAGTATGGCAACAAAGACTGCGACATGTATTCCGACATGTTCGAATTCTTGGCTCGCAATGATATCGACGCCGTGCTGATTGCCACTGGCGATCGATGGCATACGTTGGCTTCGATCATCACCGCCAAAGCCGGCAAAGATATTTACTGTGAGAAGCCTTGCTCGATGACGATTGCCGAAAGCCGAGCACTCGCCGACACCATCGAACGGTATGGGCGGGTTTATCAGGCCGGCACTCAGCGACGAAACATTGGTAACTTCCAATTGGCCGTGGAGCTTGCCCAAAGCGGCAAACTTGGAAAACTGCGCACCGTGCATGCCAACACGCAGCCGCCGGCGACCACACATGACTGGCTGCCGGCCGAGCCAGAGCCACCCAAAGATGTCGTCGACTGGGACCGCTGGTTGGGCCCGACTCCCTGGCGGCCTTATAACTCGGCCTACATTCGGGGTCGATGGCGCGGTCACTTCGATTTTCATGGCGGCGGGATTCTCGAATGGGGCTCGTACACGATCGACATCTGCCAATGGGCCAATCAAGCGGACGACACCACTCCCGTATACTTCGAGCCGCAAGGCAACCATGTCATCGCGCGCTACGAAAACGGCGTACAACTCGTTATGCGCGACACCGGCTGGTTGGGAATGGGAACTTGCAGTGTGCGTTTCGAAGGTGACGAAGGCTGGGTCGAAACTGGCGATAGCGGAAAGATGCTAA
Organism: Planctomycetaceae bacterium; assembly: GCA_028284485.1. Lineage (GTDB taxonomy): Bacteria > Planctomycetota > Planctomycetia > Planctomycetales > Planctomycetaceae > JANQRQ01. The sequence goes on from JANQRQ010000009.1 coordinate 19,247, forward strand.
TCGGTCCCGGCAGCTTGCGGGCCGAACATCGTGGGTTTACCGATGTCGGCACCGATCCGACCAATCATATTCGTGAGTTTTTGCGCTGCGTTAAATCGCGCGGCCAGACCGCGGCCCGTGCCAGCGTTGCCGCGCAATCGCATGTCGCCGCGCATGCAGCCTACATCGCCTGGCAACTCGACCGTCCATTAACGTTCGATCCGGTCAAAGAGGAATTCATCGGCGACGAGCAAGCGAACCGGATGCGGTCGCGTGCCATGCGTGAACCGTGGCGAATTTAAATCGGTTTTCGAGGAGCATCGGAGTGCCTGATTGACCGGTCCGCGTCATAGGTCGCTCTCTCGAAATCGATCACGATACAGAATTCATGATTAACTTTGGTTTCTCAGATCAGAAAGCAAAACTCATGCTTTCCCAAAAACGAATTGTCACAGTTGTCATCATTCTTTTTGCATCGTGCATAGCGCCTCTCATTTCGGCAGCAGAAATCGAGGCAACCGACTTGCACGCGATCTTGCAATCGGATGCGCCGATTCACAAAAAGGCTGTCGCCTGCAAACAGTTGGCGGTTGTCGGTACAAGCGAATCGATCCCGATTTTGGCCGGATTCCTATCGGACGAGCGATTATCCCACTATGCACGATTCGGGCTGGAAGCGATTCCCGACCCTGCGGTTGACGATGCTTTTCGCAACGCTCTCGACAATATCGAAGGGAACCAACTCATCGGCGTGATTAATTCGATCGGGGCCCGTCGCGATACGCAGGCAGTCGACCGACTAAGCAGTTTGCTTCAACAAGATGATGCCCGAATCGCGTCCGCAGCGGCCGCGGCACTTGGGCAAATCGCTAATGACAAAGCGGCGTCGGCATTGACCACAACGCTGGAGAGTCAAACTGCTCAAAACGCGATTGCCGACGCTAGTCTGGCCTGCGCAGGGATTCTGTTAGACGAAGGTCAGCAGGAAAGGGCGATCGAAATTTACGATGCCGTTCGCCAGTCGAGTGTGCCCAAGCAGTTTCAAATCGCTGCGACGTATTCGGCGATTCTCGCTCGCGAGTCATCGGCATTGCCACTTGTTAAAGAATTGCTGCAATCACCCGACGACGAAGAATTTGCAATTACGTTGCAGGCGTCCCGCAAACTACCTGATGGTGGACTCTCGCAAGCGCTCATTGATTCACTCGAGAATGCTGATTCGCCGCGCCAAACTCTACTCATCGCGGCCTTGGGAGATTTGGGCAACCGTGAATCTCTCCCCGTACTCATGGAAGCCGCACGTTCCGAATCTCAAGCGCAACGGGTCGCGGCCATTCGTGGATTGCAATCGATCGGCGATGGCTCTGCAGTGAAACTGCTATTGGAAGCCGCTCATAGCAATGACCCGGCAACGGCTGCGGCGGCGGCACAAGCGTTGGAGAAGATTCCCGGTACAGACGTGGATCGCACCATCGAGGGTGAGCTATCACATGCAACGTCAGACGATATTAAACTGCTGATCCAATTGGCAGGACACCGCCGCATTGCAGCTGCAGTCCCAGCACTATGGGCGGCCGCAGAATCGACTGACCAGTCGGTCCGACACGCGGCCATTCAGGCATTGGGCGAAACTCTCACAACTGCGGAACTCGATCAATTGGTCGACAAGGTCGTTGCAGAGGACTCCGCCGAAGAAAGAGCCGTCCTGGTCGCCTCATTGAAAGCCGCTTGTTTTCGCCAGCCCGACCGCGATGGAACGGTTGAAAAAGTCATCGCCCGACTCGCCGACAAACCAGTCGCGATGCAAGTATTGCTGTTGGAATTGCTGCGCGATGTCGGCGGTGAAGCAGCTCTCGATCACGTCGTGGCTGCTGCGAGCGATTCACGCGACGCCATTCAAGATGCCGCAACACGTGTACTGGGAGAATGGCTCACCGTTGACGTGGCCCCCAAATTGCTTGAGTTGTCTGATTCCCTCGACAACCAGAAGTATCAAATCCGGGCACTTCGCGGGTACATCCGGGTGATTCGGCAGTTTGGCTTGCCGCTTGACGAACGTCTGGAAATGTCGCGAAAGGCACTTGCCGCCGCTGAGCGGAACGACGAGAAGATCCTCGTTCTCCAAGCGCTGGTCCGATTTTCTGCCGACGAATCATTAGCACTCGCCATTGACCAATTGAACAAACCAGGGCTGACGGCGGTCGCCGCACAAACGGCCGTCAGCATCGCTGAACGAATGGTGGCCAACGACAAGGAAGGCCTGCAAAAAGCCATGCAGCAAATCTTGCAGGCCCGGGTCAATCAAGACGTGAAGGACCGGGCGCAAACTATCCTAGATAAGTCGCAATAGCAAACTTTCCCTGATCGATGAGTCGCAATGAACGTTGCGACCAAGGACTCGTCAATCTCTTAACGGTACGGGCACTTTCCCTAACCGGACGAATTCGTCGCGAAACCATTCCGTCCGGGTCTTAGTCACCGATGACGGTTCGAATGGAAGCCACTTTTTCCAGCGGCATGCTTATTGGCGATCGCCCTGCTAAAACTTGTGCTGCCAAGCGGGCAGACTGCCGCCCCCAATCGTAAAAGTTGACGCCGACGGCACCGGCTGCGCCTTTCTCAACCAAATCCGGTTCGGTGCAGTAAATCGGTATGCCGTTCTGGCTGGCCACCGCGTAAATGGCAGGAAATCCGGAACTGGTCACATTGTCTGCCGAAACGACGATGATATCGATCCCCGTCAGGCAGATTGCCGAAGTCACTTCCCGCAACTCGCTGGTCGACGAGGCGTGACGTTCTTCCAAGGGAATTTCCCGCTCTTGGCAGACGGCCCGCAAACGTTTCACAGAGATTTCCGAATTTGGTTCGGCTGGATTCCAAATCGTTCCCACCCGAGTGAGCGTTCCTTCACGGCGTTCAGCCAATTTCAACAAATCGGCGATCGGCGGATCATCGTACACACCGAGCAGATTCTCTTGACGCGTGCCGACATCGGTTACGCCAACAGCCGAAGGTTCGCTGGCAACGGTAAACACGATGGGAATCGACGATGTCGAATGGGCAGCAGCGATCATCGCCGGTGTAGTCGAGGTCAAAATCAAATCGGGGGATTCGTTTTTCGCCGTCTCGAAGATTTGTGGCAGCAACGAGAGATCGCCTTGAGCGTTAAACTCTCGAAACTTCACGTCCCGGTCCGTGACCAGGCCCGCATGGCGAAGGCCCTCGAACAATCCCCGCGTGGCTTCATCGAGCGCGGGACCTTCAGCCAGTGTTACGAAAGCGACACGCGCCGGACGCCCATACCGCGAAGCAACACCGTGAAAAACACTGCATCTCTCGAGGAACCGAGACGGGAAGGTCTTGCCAAACTTTTTTGCCGCTTCGAAATTTGCACCGATCCGTACGACCGCCAACTCTTCAAATGGAATGTCGGCCGGCTTCTCGCCCAGCAGCACTCGGGCGGCAATATCACCCGCGGCATAGCCACTTTCGAAAAAACTGATCCCCACGCCAACCAAGCTGCCCCGAACCGACGAATCGGCATCGCTGTTTACGACCGGAATTCCCGCATCCATACCCGCCTTGATCATCGCTTCGAGACCTTGATTGACGGTATTGTCGCCAATCTCCCACAGCACGCCCACGTCGCGCAGCGCCAGCACTTGCGACGCCTGCAAGACTTCGCTGGTGTTGGTCACTGTTGCTTCTTCCAAGCGAATATTGCGTCCCTTCAGCAAGTTCTTGGCAGCCGAAACAGCCTTGCGCGAGTTTGCTTCCGAGCCGTTATACACCACGCCGATCGACTTCAACCCAGGCACAATCTCCCGCATGGCGTCGATCATCGCTTCCAAGGGAGGAAACGATCCCACTCCCGTCACATGTGGCAAATGATCGCGTGCGGACGTCCCGGCCCCGGCAGCGATGGGATCGTAAACTTCGGTGAAAACAACCGGCTTGTTCTTAATGATTGTGGCTGCCGACGTCAGCAGGGGAGTGGTCAGGCTCACAATCAAGTCCGCATCAGATTGATCCAGCTTCTGCATGATCGCCGGGATCAGCGCAATATCCCCTTGGGCGTGCTCAATGCGGTATTCGATATTCCGTCCTTCGATAAAGCCGCGTTCCGACAGCCTTTTCTTTAGACCGACGATCGTCGTATCGGAAACGACGTTGGGGGCGAAGTACACAATCGATACTTGATACATTCGACCTGCTTCGGGCCGTACGCTTGCAGCAACGACTTGCCGCTTTTCCTCGTGGACTCCTGACTCGTCGACCAGCAGAGTGGCACGCTTTGTCCAGGCGGCAGGAAATTTCCATGTCCCGGAAAACTGCTGCAGCGAAACCTGATTAACGGCCAACTGCTCGGGGACGTAGTTTTCAACTGGGATGCCGGCCGTGCTCTCGCCATCCAAAACGAGTGCGGCAAGTAAGCCGCTGCTACGACCAACCTCGTAATAGTCCGCTCCCAAGGCAAACAGCGCGCCCTTCTTGACATTACTCGGCATATTGGTGAAGACGGGGATCCCCGCATCGTTGGCCGTTGCGATTAGCGTGTCGAGCGCTGCAGCGACGGTGCTGTCGCCTCCCGCCCAGACCGCTTGAACGTCGCGAGCGATTAGCGCCTTGGTCGCTTCCAAAACGGCCGATGAAGACTCGACAGTGACCTCGACCAATTCGATCTGCAGATCTTTGCAAACCGCCCGGGCCATCAATGTCGAAGCTTCAGAATTCGACTCCGCCGGATTCCATGCCACACCGACCTTATTCAACGAGGGATTGGCTTCCCGGGCGAGATGAAACAACGCCTCAACTGGTTGGAGTGTTCCCTGGCCGGTCATATAGGGTGGATGCTGTGAGGGATCTTCCCGACTGATTCCGATGCCGGCTCCCCAGGGATCGGTCGAAAGTGTAAAGACATGCGTTCTGCGAGAATCGACGTTCGCGTTGGCAACCGCCTGCAGCACCGGTGTCGATAGCGTCAGGATCATGTCGAAGTCGCCACCAACAACCTCCTTTGCCATCAAAATTGCCGTCGAACGATCGCCCTCTGCATTAAACCGCGTCAATTCGATGTTTTGACCATCGACATAGCCGGCTTCCGCCAGTCCGGCAATCAAGCCCTCCTCGCCATCTTCGAGAACGGGAACCGACACGTAATTGACCACCGCGATCTTTCGCGGAGTTTCGGCCGAGCGCGACTTGCGGTTCCGACGCGGATCGGAAAACAGCAGTACAGCCGACGCGATGATAATCAGCGCGATGCCGATGCCGAGATGCCGCAATAAAACCGTAACGATCTTCAAAGCCGACTTCCTTATGTCCGTAGGTATCCCCACTGATGGTTAAATGTACTGTTGACGGAGCATCTCCGCAGCGGACTCGTCTAATTGATTGGCCCGCCGAATCTCTTCAAAACGCGCCAGCAAATCTTCCGGGCGTAATCGTTGGCGCTCAACCCCCGAAATATCGTGTATGATCCTGCCACGATCCATCATGATCACGCGGTCCCCCAAGTGAGATGCCTGATGCATTGAATGTGTCACCATCATCGTCGTCAATTTGTCGCGACTGACGAACTCTTGGGTCAGTCGAATCACTTGATCGGCGTTTTTGGGATCGAGGGCCGCAGTATGTTCATCCAACAGCAACACCGACGGTTTGATCAAACCCGACATCAAGAGCGTTAATGATTGTCGTTGTCCGCCCGACAGCGTGCCGATGGGATTGTCGAGCCTCGCTTCAAGATCGAGCCCCATGGAGGCCACTCGATTACGGAGTTCGGCACGACGCCTGCCCCCCAAAGCCAGTCCCAATCCGCGCGGTCGTCCGCGACGCGACGCCAAGGCGAGATTCTCGGCGATGGTCATCGACGGGGCTGTCCCACTGAAGGGATCCTGAAAGACTCGCCCGATCAGTTTCGCGCGGCGATGTTCGGGCCAACGCGTCACATCGACACCGTCTAAACGAATTCGCCCTTCGTCAACCAAAAATGCTCCGGCGATCGCGTTGAGTAGTGTCGACTTCCCCGACCCATTGGTCCCGATCACGCAAACAAATGAGCCTCGGTCGATCGTCAGGTCGATATTTCTTAGCGCGCGTACCTCGTTGGGAGTGTTCGGGAAAAACGTTTTCGATACACCCTGAAGTTCAACCATTCGCTGCACCTTTGACCAACCGCGACCCACGCGACAGAAACTTCGGCAACACTAAGGCCACAAATACAAACACCGCAGTGATGAGTTTCAAATCATTCGGGTTCAGCCCCCAGCGTAAAGCGATCGCCACCAGTAGTCGGAATAGAACGGACCCCATCAAAGCACCGGAAATCAACAGGCCGATTTTCTTCGTCCCGACCAGTGATTCTCCCAAGATGACGCTCGCAACTCCCCAGACAAGCATGCCGATCCCCATCTGCACATCGGCGAAACCCTGGTATTGGGCCAACAGTGCTCCTGACAAACCGATTAATCCGTTGCCGATAAATAATGCCAGCGTCGTTAACCATTCCACATTCACGCCCAAGGCCCGAACCATGCGGCTATTATCGCCAACTGCGCGCATCGCCAATCCCAGATTTGTCCGAAAGAATGCATAAAGTGCGCCTCCCATACTCAGCGCAATGGCTGCCATCATCAGTAGTCCACACAAGTCGCGGGCTGGCAATTGCCAACCGGAGATCTGCAGCACGGTTTGCTCGCCAAACAAAGTCTTGGCGGCCGACTCGCCGTATTGCATAAGCGTCGTTTCATAAGGCAGCGGAGTATTGCTCTTTCCCATGATGCGCAAGTTGACCGAATACAATGCCGTCATGACCAAAATGCCCGACAGCAGACGATTGATTTCAAATCGTGTGTGCAACGTCGCTGTGATCGAGCCGGCCACCGCCCCTGCCAGCATCCCCGCGATTGTCGCCAAAACGGGATTGGTACCGCTGACCATTAATGCGGCTGCGGTCGCCCCACCTAACGTCAGAGATCCATCGACCGTCAAATCCTCGAATGCGACGACGCGAAAGCTGATCAAGATGCCGAACGCCAACAGCGACAGGATGACTCCCATGGTCAGCGAGCCAACTAACAAAGTCATGCCGGCCTCCCCAGATTCCGAACGTCCGTTAAAGGGGCCATCCAGCACGTGCCGTTCGTCAATTCTGTTTCGCCAGCGCCGCTAATCGGACGATCATCGCGCAACAGGTGCACGACGTCTACGATTCCCCCCGATTTGAACAACTCGATGACGGAACTCTGCAATTTCAACGACCGCCGCTGTAGAGGACGATACGGGAAAACTGCCGCGTGAAAATGCCCCACCAGGCTGCCGGCCTCGTCGAAAGGCCGTAGGAACGCATCGAGTGTGGACCGGCTCTCGCCGCTGCTCGCTTTGCCACTCTCTTCCTGGCCACCACTTCGTTGTACGACGCCGACAATCACCACGGTGCTATGGCAATGAATGCGTTCCGCACTAAACGACAGCCAGTCGCGGATGTGGGGATAGGCAAAACGCTCCCCACTGTCGACCTGCGATGCCAACGCCTGTGCCGGCGACTGCCGTAGTTGTGTTCCCACGATCCCGGCACATTCCGCAAACAGAACGACCCCTGCTGTCCTGCATTCCAAATGATCTAAACCCAAGCCAACCAGCCGCGACAGAGGAAACGGCTCCGTTCCGACCGAAGGCCAAAAGCGAAACTGCCTCGAAAATGCCCCCTGAAATTGCAGCCCGTACAAAACCTGAACTGTCGGCTTGTAGTCTTCCATCGACAGCGAGTAGTCCGGCAAACCCCGGCTCGACTGAGGGGACTGTGCAATGGCGCCTGCCACCGATAAAAACTCACCGCAGCGCTCGCGCACCGAATCAAAATCGTTACCTAACGATCCCAATCCGAGACCAAACGCATCGGCCGCGAATTCCACGGTTTGGCAGTGTTGCTGGTCGAAGTTGCCGAAAAATAGTGGTTCTGTGGTTCCGAAAACTGCGGCCCGCAAACGGTTCTCGTCCCCAAGGTAGTAACCTTTCAGATCGATACCGTCGCGGCTCTGGACGAAGGTCTTTGACTGCAATGTCATTGACCCGATCGGAACTTCGGAGCGCACCACGTCGGGGTCACAAATTAGCTGGTCAAAGACTCGTGTTTGACGGAGGACCCGTTCGACATCATCTGCCGGACTGTAGACGCCGAAAAACCCGTCCAGTCGGTCAAGCTGCTTCTTGGTCGCCAGCAAGGCGCCAATTCCGGCAGAACTTAAATACGTAATGGCCTTTAGATCGACGATGATGCGGTGCACACCCTCGCGAACAACTTCGTCGATGGCATCCTGCAGATAAACGGACGAATCGTTATCGAGCGACCCGGAGATAGCCAGAACGACCAGTTCCTCGTGGTTTTCGATCTCGATCTGCATCCGTTGCATTCCTCGTCGCGCGATCCATCAGTGCCGTCGGACAACGGTGCGTGGTCGGCAAACGTAGATCCATTTTGCATACGGCGCTAATTGTTAACTTCCATGTGACCGATATGCAATGGCGCAGAAACTGATCGCAGCAACCCGGCGAATCGGCGCTCGTTAATCGCGTTCGCCCGCATCGCTGCCGCCCGGCATTGTAGGCCATCATCGTTTGGATGACACGACAGCGTATTACGCTGACTTGTGGCCGCGAGAATCGCGTCTTTTTCTATGATAGGCAGCGCCCACGAGCTAGAAACCCCCACAAGAAAAAGTAAACCGCTTTAACTTGCCGAGATGTGCTTTTCGAATTCGATATCGTAACGCTTCATTTTCTTGTAAAGCGTCGTACGGTTGATACCGAGCTGGCGGGCGGTGTTCTGACGATTCCAGCCGTTCGCTTCCAGCGCTTCGAGAATAATGTGCCGCTCGGGTGCGACCATCGCTGTTTTCAGTGATCCACCAGCAGCGACATCAAAACTCGGACTGAGTTGTTCCTCGTGACGGACCGCCTCGGGAAGTTCGCTGGCGGAAATCACATTGCCTTTTGAAAGAACCACGGCCCGCTCGACAACATTAATTAACTCGCGTACGTTTCCGGGCCAGCCGTAACGTTGTAACAGCGCCATGGCCTGATCGTCGAAGCACTCGACCGTCTTATGCGATTGCTCATTAAAGACGTTGAGGTAATGATCGACTAACAGCGGAATATCACCGATCCGTTCACGCAGTGGTGGTTGTGTCAACGTAATCACGTTAATGCGATAGAACAGGTCCTGGCGGAACTCGCCACGGGCCACCATTTCTTCGAGATCCTGGTTCGTCGCCAAAATCAAGCGAATGTCGACTTTATGAGTTTCTGTTCCGCCGACCGCTTCAAATTCACGATCCTGCAGAACTCGGAGCAACTTGACCTGTAAACCAGGTGATGCGGTCCCGATTTCGTCCAGAAAGATCGTACCGCCGTTCGCTTGCAGGAACTTGCCGACTTTATCGTGATTGGCTCCCGTAAACGCACCGGCCACGTGCCCGAACAGTTCGCTTTCCAACAGCGTTTCGGGTAAGGCTCCGCATGCCACTTCGACAAACGGTTTGTCATGACGTGAACTCAGTTGGTGAACCGACCGGGCGGTCATCGTTTTACCCGTTCCGCTTTCACCGAGAATGAGTACCGTGGTTTTGGTGTCGGCAACGCTTTCGATCAGGTCGTACATCTTGAGCATCTTGTAGTCGCGGCCGACAATGCTCGCCAATCCAAAACGTTGATCAAGCTGAGCCTTGAGATTGCGATTCTCTTCGACAATCATCCGCTGGCCTAAAGCCCGCTGAATCGAAAAGTTCAGTTCGTCGTCGATGACAGGTTTGGTGAGATAGTCGAAAGCCCCGAGTCGAATTGCTTCGACGGCACTTTCAATGGTCCCATACCCGGTGAGAAGAATGACCGCCGTATCGGGCGAGTTTTGCGATGCCCACTCCAGCAGTTGGAATCCGTCCTTATCGGGCAAGTTGACGTCGCAAACAGCCACTTCAAACGGAAACTCCTTCATCCGCTCGATCGCTTCCTCACAAGACGAAGCGGTTTCTGTTCGATGGCCGAGTGTTCGCAGGTAGTCCGCCATGGCCTCGAGAATGTGCGCATCGTCGTCGACCACGAGTAAGGAACCGGGATTTGTCTTCATTTCGTTTCTCTACACTTCAACGATTGTTGGATACTGGCCGTCATGGCTGCATGTACGGGCATCCTTTGGCACCAATGTTTGGTACCTCATTGCAACAAAATGTTGAATCTGGGAGTCTTTTTCTGAAAAGGGTACGAAAACATAGGTCACCAGTTGCAACGGGTCAACAAGCCATGTTGACTTTGTGAATTGCTGTCAACCCTCTCAAACGATACATTTGGATTAACCCGGCCAAGGCCGCCCCATCAGGCAAGTTACAACCGCGCCAGCGGCTTTTATCGTGAGATTTCGTGATCCCCGAATGTTGAATTTTCGTTAGTTTCCAAGCACGGCGTCGATCAGTGAACAGACATTCCCGATCGATGCCTTTGCCGCACCAACACGGCAGTTTGAATAGCACTCCACGCGTGGAAAATGGCCTGAGCTTGACCAGCGCAGGAGTGCTAAACTAAACTCCAGTTTCGCTTTGCGACGTCCGCGGTGCGTGCAGAATGGTGTGATTCTTTACGGGAGTTGGTTTTCTTTGAGAGCGATCATCAGCGACATCCATGGCAATCTCGAAGCGCTGCAAGCCGTTTTGGCTGACATTAAGTCGCAAAACATCACCGAGATTTATTGCCTGGGCGACATTATTGGCTATGGCCCGAATCCGTGTGAGTGCATCGATCTGGCGATGTCGTGCGACTTTTGTCTGTTGGGCAATCACGACCAGGGAGCACTTTTCGACCCGGAAGGTTTCAATGCCGGCGCCGAGCGAGCCATTTTTTGGACACGCAGCCAATTGGAAACCGGCGATCGTCGGCAAAATGAAAAACGCTGGGATTTCCTCGGCGAATTGCCCCGGATGAAAAAAGAACCGGACCTATTGTTTGTTCACGGCTCGGCCCGAAACCCGCTGAACGAATACGTCTTTCCCGACGACATTTATAACCAGCGGAAAATGGAGAACATTTTTGGCCTCATTGAGGCAAATTGTTTCCAAGGTCACACACATATTCCTGGCGTGTTTACAGAAGACCTCAAATTCAACACGCCCGAAGAAATCGACTTCGAGTATCGTCTGGGGAACCAAAAGCTGATGATCAACGTCGGCTCAGTGGGGCAACCAAGAAACGGCGTCCCCCAATCTTCTTACATCACTCTCGATGGCGATTTGGTCACGTATCGCCGAGTCGACTACGACTACGAGAAAACGATTGAGAAGATCTACGCAATCCCCGAACTCGACAACTTCCTGGGCGACCGACTGCGGGACGGCCGATAAGCATGGAACAACGACGAATCTTCTTGTTCATCACGCTGTCGATGGCAGTCCTGCTCGCGTGGAGCAATATTGTCGCGCCGAAGCTCTTCCCACCGCCACCTAAGAATCAGGCCGCGCAGCAAGCGGATGACAACGCGAATGCCGACGAGGACCAAGCGGCAGACGCCACTGAGGGCCAGGACGAACCTGTTGAACAGGTCGCCGCCGCTGACCAACCTGACAATCCGCCGGCCGAGGCCCAGGCGAACGATCAGGGCGATCCTGATTCGGCACTTCCCGATCACCCACGCGAGAAGATAATTCTCGGCTCGCTCGACGAAGACTCCGGATTCTTTTCGCAAATCACTTTGACGACGCAGGGTGCGTCCGTCACTGAAATTGCCCTCAACGATCCGCGCTACAAGGAACTCGACAATCGCAACGAACCGCTTAAGGTCGTTGGGAACAATCTCAATCCCGACCTCAAAACACTGGCGACTTCGGTCGATGTTGTCGACGAACAGCTTGCGGTGTTGGGCTCCAGCCTGATCGACATCAATTGGGAAGTCGTCCCCGACTCGCACACACCAGAAGGCGTCGCATTCCGGCTGATTAGTCCCGACAAACGACTGGAACTAACCAAGACCTATACTCTGGCCAAGATTGACCCCGCTGCCGGGGACGCCGACCGGTTACGTGAAATCGATCCGACTCCGTACGAGTTACAGTTGCAGCTATCAATACGCAATCTCGATAACAACGCGATTGCGCTGTCGTACACACTGCAAGGTCCGGTCGGTCTACCACTCGAGAACGAAGACCACACGTCCAAGTACCGCGACGTGCGCACTGGTTTTCTCGAACAAGATGGGGCTGTCATTTCGTCCAACAAAACCGCTGCCGATGTCTTGGACGAAGTTAAAGAAGGCATAGCACCCGACTGGAGCAAACCCGTTCGGTACATCGGTGTAGATGTTCAATACTTCGCCGCGCTTCTTGTTCCACAAGGCGACCAATTGCAATCGTCCCTTGTCGAAACTTCGCGACCGATTCTCGTCGACGAGATGCCGGAACCAGAACGTAGCGACATCAGCGTGCAAGTGACATCGCCGCAAATCGAATTGGCAGGCGAATCCACTGTTACACACGATTACGTCCTTTATGCCGGTCCCAAACGAGAGGAATTGCTCACACCAATCGGTGCCGACGCCATTGTCGATTTCGGTTGGTTCGCAGCCGTCAGCCGGGGAATGCTGTGGCTGTTGAACATGTTTCATGGCTGGGGGATTCCCTATGGCATTGCCATCATCATGCTCACTGTGATGGTGCGAGGCTGTATGTACCCGATTTCGAAAAAGCAGGCCGTCGGCGCCAAAAAGATGAAAGAGCTGCAGCCGGAAATCGCCGAGCTGCGCAAAAAGTATGGCAACGACAAAGAAAAGATGGCCAAGGCACAGATGGAGTTGTTCAGCAAGCACAACTACAACCCGCTTGCCGGATGCCTGCCTCTCTTTTTGCAATTGCCGATTTTTATTGGGCTGTATCGGGCCCTTAGCAGCTCCGTCGATTTACGCATGGCTCCTTTCCTGTGGATTGACAATCTCGCTGCTCCCGATGCTCTGTTCCGCATGCCATGGCCGTTGCCGTTTTTGGGACAGGACTTCAACCTTCTGCCATTAGTAACGGTCTGTCTGTTCATCGCCCAACAAAAACTGTTCACGCCTCCGCCGACCGACGAGCAACAGGCGCTGCAGTACAAAATGATGAACTATATGACCATCTTTTTCGGCTTTCTGTTCTACCACGTGCCGGCAGGATTATGCGTGTACTTTATTGCATCCAGCCTTTGGGGGATTGCCGAGAGGAAGCTGCTCGATTGGCGTAAGGAAAAACCGCAGCCCGAGCCATCGGCCGATTCCCAAAAAAAAGTCGGGGGGACAACGGCAGGTCCCAAAAATGACACACCTGCGCGCAAGGGGTTTTGGTCCAAACTTGCGGAAAGAATGGAACAGGCCGCCAAGCGCATGGAAGAAAGCGGGCAGGTCCAGTCGACTCGCGATCGCAACAAGCGGAAGAAATCCAAGTCTCGAAAATGAACGTCCAAGCGGACGATACAATTGCAGCGTTGGCTTCGGCATCGGGACCCGGAGCACGCGGAATCATCAGAGTCACCGGGGCCGGTGTGCGTACCGCAGTCGACTCGTTCTTCCAACCCGATAACGATCTGCGTTGGCGGCAGGCCAACAGACCGTTTCTTCATCGTGGCCGTTTTGAACTTTCGCCATCGTCTCCTCCGCTTGACGGCGCTGTGCTGCTGTGGCCCACTTCGAAAAGCTACACCGGCCAACCCATGGCGGAGCTGCACGCGGTCGGCTCGCCACCCCTATTGGAAGCGCTGTTGTCACAATTGTTGGCCGCGGGTGTGCGTCCGGCTCGTCGCGGTGAATTCACGCTTCGTGCCTTTCTTGCCGGCAGGATCGATCTAGTCCAAGCCGAGGCCGTCCTGGGAGTCATCGACGCTCACGACCATGTGGAATTGCAGCGTGCCCTCAAGCAGTTGTCTGGCGGCGTTTCCTCGAAACTGGCTGAGGTACGCGGCAACATGCTTGATCTGTTGGCCGATTTGGAAGCGGGACTCGATTTCGTTGAAGAGGATATCGAGTTTGTCGCGAACTGCGAGCTCGTCGCTCGAATCGATGACGCGGCAACAATTCTGAAAACAATTGCCGGTCACGCTGACACAAGAACTCATTCCGCCGGTGCTCTCAAAGTAGCAATTGTCGGGCTGCCCAATGCCGGCAAAAGCACGCTTTTCAATGCGCTGTGCGGTGATCAGTCCGCGCTCGTATCCGACGTCAGCGGCACAACACGCGACTACCTGACGACCCGGCTGGACCTGAGCAATGTCGCTGTCGAACTGGTCGATACTGCCGGCTGGGATGACACATCGGACGCGATCCTAGCGACTGCAAGCCAACTGAGGACCGAACAAGTGCAAGAAGCGGACTTGGTCTTGTGGTGTACGGCAGCTGATTTGTCCGATAGCGACCATGCCAGCGATGCAACTCTACGAATGAATTTGCGGCAGCACGATGTGCTGGACGTTCTGACCAAATCCGACCAACTTCCAGAATCTGCGAACCCTGCGAGTGTAAGCGTCAGCGCTCATACCGGAGCTGGTATTGAGTGCTTGAAGAAGAAAATCGCAGATCATCTGTCGCAATCGCGGTTTGCCGAAAACGAACTGATTGGATCGACTGCCGCACGCAGCGGGCGTAGCTTAGAACGCGCCATGGAATCGTTGAACCGTGCTCACGAGGCCGCCGTTACATGCAGTGGCGACGAGCTGATTGCGATCGAGCTGCGATCGGCCTTAGATGACCTCAGCGACATCCTGGGCGAAGTCTATACCGATGATATTCTTGACCGGATCTTCAGCCGGTTTTGCATTGGCAAATGATCCGCCGCTTCGCTATTCGCCAAATGTTACCGCGGATTCATGGCGAACCGATGCGGCACGGGCCATTCCGCGGTCGAAGAAAACACACAAGACCCGGCCGTGAGCCATTATCTCGCCGTTCGCACCACGCGGTGGAAGTGCAATTCCACATCTCGATCGATGACGCGCCGCAATCCGTCAACCAGGCAAGACGGTTCATGGTCGGTTTCGCCCTGCCGTTTGATTTCTTCCAACGCCGTTCCCGGAGTAACACTGAATGTACTCTGATGAATGATTTGATTACCCGCATCGAGTTCGGGAACGATGAAGTGCACTGTGGCGCCGTAGGTCAACATGTTGTGCTCGAATGCATCTTCGTAGGGTCGAAATCCGGGAAATGACGGAAGCAGCCCATGATGAAGATTGATAATGCGTCCCCCAGCGAATCGCCAGCAGGTTCCCGGAGGCAATACGCGCATATA
Source organism: Planctomycetaceae bacterium (assembly GCA_028284485.1). Taxonomy (GTDB): domain Bacteria; phylum Planctomycetota; class Planctomycetia; order Planctomycetales; family Planctomycetaceae; genus JANQRQ01. Next base: position 34,516 of record JANQRQ010000009.1, read on the forward strand.
TCGCGCCAACACGATGTAGTCGACTTGGTATTCATCAAACAGCTCGATCATGCGATCGTTGTCGGGATTACCACGATCGTCGCCGACTTGATGCCAGGGCACTTCGAACTGTTCAGCCACACCGCGACAGCTCTTGCGGTTACCGATCATCACGGCGGGATCGGCTGCTAATCGATTGTCGCGAATGGCCCGCAAGACAGCCAACGCCGGCTCCGGACGATAGGTCGTGCAAATGGCCAGCCTCGGACGTCGCTGGTGTTCGTCGCGCGACCAGGTACGAACCGATAGCCCTTTGAGTTTACCGATTTCGACCATGCGTTCCCGCAGCACGTCGATTGGTTCCATTTCGGTTGACCATTCCATCCGGAGCATCATCGCAAACAAACGCTCCGACCCGTGGTCATACATCTGTATCTCATGGATATTGGCGCCCCCGGTGGCGACATAATGCACAATCGGGTCAGCCAAACCTCGGTTATCCGGCCCAACGGCCGTAATGGTTACCTGCATTTTCTTATCTACTTTGCGTTTTGTTCCCTTGGCGCTGGAAGTTGAGGGCACCGCAACAACAGATAGCACATGTGAAACCGACGAGCCACTTATGCTGCCGCCTTTCGCCAACTGATTGGGAAATTGGCCGTTTTTCCCTGGCAAAATCGCGAAAATCGTCTTTGAGAGGTGACCGTTTGTCCGCTATAATCCGCGCGCATCTCCCAGGAATTGCATGGGGGCGATCGCCCCTGACAGTTGCCAACCCCCACCGTAACCCCTTTTCCAGCCAATAGTTCTGAAACAGCTCAGATTCTACTTTCGTTCGATTCTGCGGGAAATCTGCAGATATCGGTTGCTGTACACATTCGAAACGACTGACTGAACAAAGTCCTCGCCGGGCCATGCCAACGGAACCGTTCACATCCCTCCGCCGTATTAACGGCAACCAACGCGCCCGCCGAAGTCCATTTTCGGAATGGGCCTTGGTGGTGCTTCTCGGCTGTTTGCCGGTCGTAACCCTCTTCACCAGTGGGTGCGGAACGACGCAAAGCCGCATGGCGACTGAGCAAATTCTTCTTTCGGCTGCGGTCGATGACAGCATTTCCCAAATCGACTTCCGCGACCTTTCCGGAAGAAAAGTGTATCTCGACACACAGTTTGTGCGAAACGTTAAGGGGATTGGTTTTGTCAACGCGGATTACATTATTAGCTCCTTGCGTCAGCAATTGGTCGCCGCCCACTGCCTGATCCAGGACAATTTGAAGGACTCCGATTATGTCGTCGAGCCCCGAGTCGGTGCGCTCGGCAATAACGGTCATGAAATCAGTTACGGAATTCCCGCCAGCAATGCGATTTCATCAGCTTCGAGTCTTGTCCCCACGATGCCTCAGATTCCCACCATTCCAGAACTGTCGCTCGCCAAGCGGAATCATCAATCCGCGTCTGTCAAAATCGGCGTGTTTGCCTACAACCGTCATACCAAACATCCTGTTTGGCAATCGGGAATCGCGCAGTCGAAAAGCACAGCCAAGGACACATGGGTCCTGGGAATGGGTCCCTTCCAACGCGGGACAATCTACGAAGGGACTCACTTCGCAGGTGGCAAAATCGGCATTCCGCTCGTGGCGTCTGACGAACCGGATCACAAGCATCCTGCGATTCCGTACAGCGAGGAGTTTCATTTCACCGAACCGGAATCTCCAACAATGCTAACCGGTGATCCGCTAGAAGGCGGAGATTCCAATTCCGGCTCCGAGTCGGAATCGAAACATGCCAATTCGGACACGGGCGATGACGAAACCGTTATTCTGACAAACTCCGAGGATGCGGCTCCGGAAAAGGCAAAGCCGCAAAAACCGAAAGGCGGAGTTGTATTTCCCGTAGGTTCCGAAAGCCCCGACCCAACCAAAGCGGTCAAGCGCGTGCCGGGTTTATTGGATGCACCATCCCCCAAGCCCGCCCCCCAAAAGGGTAAACCGGCCGACGATCCTATTGGCCGCACGAAGGTAGAATCGCTACCCGCTTCGCCTCGTGAGTAGCCACGCCACTCGGTCGCGACTGCTACCAATGCGGTTGGTCGGTTCTGTGACCTTATTCAAGGCATGCTGCCGTCCACGCAACAAAGTCGATATCCTCGATACATGGCTGTTTCGTCGATCTCCAAGGCCCGGCGGATCACGTACGACGAGTGTTCGTCTAACGGCTTCCGATAGAGGCCAACCAGCGACCTAATCGCCAGCGCATCAAGGCATTGAGCAGCTCGGACAAAAACGCATCCTTAGACCGCGGTCATTTCCGAACAGCGTACGGCTAAATGTGTTCGCTGCGAGCATACGAAAGCTCGTCGAGCCGCGGAGATGTCGATTCGCAGCCTTTCACACTGGCATTTGTCATTGGAATGAATTACATCCGATTCAATCGGATCGTATCTCTGCTTCCGTATACTGAATTGCGAGGTTCGCGATGAGCGTCGCCGTACTGGCAATTATCGTTGTGTCGATTCTCGCATTGACCTACGCCATTACCTGGTACCTGTACGGAACTTCGCAAGTCGTTCTACCATGGGTCATCGCTGCTGGATTAATCGCGCTCGTTTGCATGTTTTATATCGCGTCGACCGCGAACAAAGCGGTCGGGGGGCGTGAAGAACTCATGCGCGAACTTGAAGAGGTTCAATGACGTCTGAAACCTATTTGGTTCCAACCGTGACATCCCCGGTACGAGGGACCATCCGACCTCCCGGGTCGAAAAGCTTGACCAATCGCGCATTGATTTGCGCAGCGCTTGCTGACGGGCATAGTCGCCTGACCGGCGTACTCGACAGCCAGGATACCCATGTCATGATCGACAGCCTGCAGCGGCTCGGCTTTACGATTATGCACGATTCCCAATCGGCAAACCTTCAGATCACGGGGTGCGCCGCCCAGATTCCGGCTGATTCAGCAGAACTTTGGCTGGAAAACAGCGGGACCAGTATCCGTTTTTTGACAGCACTCTGCTCGCTCGGCCAGGGTACTTATCTGTTACGGGGCAACAAGCGGATGAGCGAACGGCCGATCAAGGACCTCACCGATGCATTGGCTCCTCTTGGAAGCACGGCCCAATGCACTGCAGCCACCGGATGTCCACCGGTCCACATCATCGAAAGCAAGTTTCAAGGAGGCCGAACTGCCGTCGCAGGATCGATTTCGAGTCAATTCTTGAGTGCGTTGCTCATGGTCGCCCCCTGTGGTTCTCAACAGACCGAAATCGCAGTCGATGGCGAGTTGGTCTCCAAACCCTATGTCGACATGACGATCGGAGTGATGAACAAGTTCGGCGTCACCGTTCATACCGACCAAGGGGATTTGTATCGTGTCGGCCCCCAAACGTATCGGCCGACGGAATACTCTGTCGAACCCGATGCCTCGGCAGCCAGCTATTTTCTCGGGGCGGCTGCCATTACTGGTGGCGAGGTCACCATCGAAGGTCTCTCTCGCGATGCGCTACAAGGCGACGTCGCATTTGCCGAAGTCTTGGAGCAAATGGGTTGTGAAATAACCTGGCAGTCGGATGCAGTGACAGCTCGCGGGGGATCGCTGCACGGAATCGACGTCGACATGAACGCCATCAGCGACACAGCTCAAACGTTAGCGGTTGTCGCACTGTTTGCCGAGGGGCCGACACGAATCCGGAACATTGGACATGTGCGCCATAAAGAGAC
>JANQRQ010000014.1 GCA_028284485.1 Planctomycetaceae bacterium
CGCCAACGTCGACCCGAAGGGGGCGAGCTACCATATCCTCGTCGAGGGCGGCGCGAACCTTCCCTCACGACCGGCCGCCATCAAACAGGTCGTTTCCAAGCCGGCAGATTGGCGGATTGTGCGTATTAGCGGGCAAACCGCCGATGCCGTCGCCTCTCGACTGGCCACAGAATCGGCTGATCAACTGTTCGAACGAGGCTCGCATAGCCCATTTCCAGCTGACCATCCCGTCCGTCTGGCGTTCGTTGTCGATGATGCGCAGGCTCTGCAACAGAAGATTGAATTTGCCGCCAAGTATTTGTTTGACGAAAACAGCAGTGCACTCGAGCGACACGGCATCTTCTACCGTGAATTGAGTAACACCCCACCGAAAGTCGCGTTTCTATTCCCCGGCCAAGGTTCACAGTACACGGGCATGATGCGGCAAGTCGTCGAGCAAGTACCGGCCGCGAGTGAAATCGTTGAACAAATTGACGCCGCCCTTGCCCAGCACGGTTATCCGTCATTCGCTGACATCGTTTGGAACGAGCAAGTGCAGCTTGGCAGCAATATCGGTTTCACTCAGCTGTCAGTCTTGCTTGCCGATGTGATTGCTTTTGCGACAATCTCCAGCTTGGGGGTCAAGCCGGACGTCGTCGCCGGCCATAGCTTTGGTGAATTCGCCGCGTTGGTGGCATCCGGAGCGATCACTTTGGACCAAGCCGTGCAAGCAACACGGGCTCGGACCGAAGCCATCGAAGCATCACCGGCACACGGTTGCATGCTGTCGACATCGGCACCTTCGGACAAAGTTCAGGCACTTCTTGCCACAAGGCCTGAGAATGTCGCAATCGCGTGCCTCAACGCTCCCGACCAGACAGTCCTTGGTGGGACACAAAACGACATTCAAGTCATCCAAACCGAATTGACAAAACTTGGTTTTCAGTCGAGGGTGATTCCGGTTCCCTGCCCGTTTCACACTCCATTGATGGCCGAAGCCTGCCAACTGTTTGGGGAGTCATTACGACAAATACAGATTCAGGCACCACAGACGCAATTCATCAGCACAGTCACTGCGCGGTCTGAGACGGACCCGAACCAAATTCGCGGCAACTTGACAGAGCAGATGACTGCCACGGTTCGCTATGTCGATGTTGTCCGCGGACTTGTCGATAGCGGTGTCAACGTTCTGATTGAGTCTGGCCCGCATCAAGTACTTTCCCGTTTGAATCAGCAGATTCTCGATGACGCTTCTGTTTCGAACATTGCTTTCGACCATAAACGCTCCTCGTTGGAGCAGTTTTACCGTACTCGCGCATTGTTGGAATGCACCGGTGCACTTTCACCATTGGCAGCATACACGCATAACAAAAGGATCGAGACCATCGGTACTCAGCCCTCAAGAACACAGGCGGATGGAACTTCACCTGAGTCATTGATCATCCATTATGATGCCACGGAACGACGCAAGGAAAAGATGCGGCAGGCGGCCCGGCAAAAGCAAGCCCAGGGTGAACCAAGTCGTGCAACAACAGAAACTCCAACATCCGCCGCACCGAAAAGACCGGCTCCTGTCTCGGCAAATGGAAACGGTAGCCATCAGACCTCGCCGGTCGCCGTACCAGCTCCGCCGAGTGCCCCACCGGTTTCTCGGGCAACCACTCCGGTTGCTGCAGCACCGCAAGCTAGCCCCGCACCAACAACTCCGGCGGTCGCCGCTATTCCCACGGATGAGTTGAATGCGTTCATGATCGAGTTCATTGTGGATCAGACCGGTTATCCGGAAGACATGGTGGACCTGGATGCAGACCTCGAAGCCGACCTGGGAATCGACAGCATCAAAAAGGCGCAACTTATTGGAGAATTAGCGCAGAAATACGATTTAGCGCATCTCGCTGGTCAAATTGCCGACCTCTCCTTGGATGACTTTCAAACTCTTCGCCAGATTTCAGAATTCATTACGAGTCCAGGTGGCAGCGCTCCCTCAAGCCCCTCGACTGCGGATCAGGCTCCTCAATCCACGCCTACACCGCCCGCAGTTCAAACTCCGGCGCCTGCTCCGCCACAACAGCCCCCAGCGACTCCGCGAATGAATTCCGCAGCTCCCGCACCAGTCTCAGCTGCAAGTACAGCAACTCCACCGGTGACGACACCGGCAGCGCCATCTCCGGTCGTTCAGCCCAGCGCCCCGGCACTGCAACCTGTGGCAACGACCACGACTTCAGCACCTGCATCGGCGTCGTCAATCGCCGCCGTTCCCCGTGCGGAATTGGAATCGTTTACAGTCGGTTTCATCGTCGACCAAACGGGGTATCCCGAAGACATGGTCGAATTGGACGCTGACCTTGAAGCTGATCTTGGAATCGACAGTATCAAGAAAGCCCAGTTGATCGGGGAAATGGCTCAGAAGTATGATTTGAGCCATCTCGCGAATCAAATCGTCGACCTTTCGTTGGACGATTTTACGACCCTGGGACACATTATCGACTTTGTGACTTCGCCCCCGTCGGAACTGTCTGCATCGACTGCACCTGCTGACAACGCACCTGCAAGTGTGACGCCTGGCGTGACCACAACGGCTCCGGCTCCAGTTGCTCCGGCTCCAGTTGCTCCGGCTCCAGTTGCTCCGGCTCCAGTTGCTCCAGCTCCAGTTGCTCCAGCTCCAGTTGCTCCAGCTCCAGTTGCTCGGTCGACCGCACAACCGCCCGCCGCACCGGCGAACGGAAACGGGAGTGTGCAGCCACAATCGACAACCAGCACCATAGCCGCCCCAGTTGCTCAAGCCACGCCGTCCACCACAACAGCCATTTCAGCGGAAGAGTTGGACCCGTTTATGATCAACTTTATTGTTGATCAAACTGGCTACCCGGAAGAAATGATCGAAATGGATGCTGACCTCGAAGCCGATCTCGGAATCGACAGCATCAAGAAAGCTCAATTGATCGGAGAAATGGCTCAGAGATTCGAACTCAGCCATCTCGCAGGACAAATCGCCGATCTGTCGCTGGACGATTTCACCACATTGCGGTCAATCTCCAATTTCATCACCCAGCCCCCCTCGACTGACACAGCCGCCTCTGCTCCGGCTGCCAGCCCCGCTGTGGCCACCGCACCGGTCGTCAACAACCACCAAGCTGGTAACGAGCCTGTCGCGGTTGCACCGGTCGCCAATCCGGCTTCGGCCGTAGTAACGCCGGAAAAAAAAACTAAACAGTACGACGAAATCCTGAATTTGACCGACTGTGCCGGGTCTTTTTACGAAATGGGACTCGCCCACGGACAAATTCATGCCGATGGCATCCGGGACATCATGGACCGCATGGCCGAAATGATCGGTCCGCGGCTTTACAACATCCCGGAACTGAATGAAGCCCTCCGAAATCCTAAGTTGTACTTCGGTGATGAAGAGCTGGAAGAACTCCAAGGGATTGCGGACGCAATCGATCGCCCAGTCGAAGCCGTTATTGCCCACAACTTAGGGCTTTATCCCGATTACATTCCCGGATGCACCCAATTCGCGGTGACCGCGGGTCGGAATTCAGAAGTTGGTCTGATCCATGGTGTGAACGAAGACTCACCCCTTGCGTTGAGCTTGCCGACGTCTCTGACGCGGATCGTTCAACTCCGAAGGCCGGATACCGGTATCGCGCACCTGACATTCAGTCTGGTGGGGCAAATCGGTGGTCTCAATGGGATTAACGACGAAGGCCTCGCTGTCAGCAGCACGCTTCTTCTCGACCGGCCGCGGCGGGACGACACACGTCATGGCAAGATTCATTCAGTCTTGGTCAAGCGTATTCTTTCCGAAGCTTCTGATGTTGATTCCGCCGTTGAAGTCTTACGCAGACTCGACCGAACCGGCTCGTGGAGCTTATGTTTCAGTCACTTCAAAAGCGACCGCCTGTGCTACGTGGAATACGACGGCAGTTCGTTGGAAGTGAAAAAGGATTGTGATGTCGTCTTGACGACCAACCATTGCCAGTTGCACTCGCCAATTGTGGACGTCGCATCCCATTCAATGCATCGCTTGACGCGGCTGGACCAATTGTTGCAGCTGAATAGTGGAAAGCCACTAACACCGGAAGCCGCGCAGCAAGCGTTGCGTGACCGGTATGATTTGGAGCGCGGCCGCGAAACGAATCACGCGACGATGAACACCATCCGTCGTGTTGACAATCAAATTAGCGCGGTAATGCTGCCGGCAACCGGCGAAGTTTGGGTAACGCCCGGCCCGAGCGCACATGGCCACACCGAAGAGTTTTACCACCTCAATGTGCGCGATTTATTCGCAAGCCCCCCAACGCCTCCCCCAAATAAGACGTCTGCCAAATCGAGCGGGAATCGGACGACAGACAATTCGTTCATGCAAGGATTGCCGAGCGAGGCAACCCGCTTCATGCGACGTTACGCACTACGCGCCGTCGAAACGCCGGTACCAGAAGACGCCGTTATGAAGGCAATGACTGGTCCTGCGTTAATTGTCGGGCGCAATAAGCTTGCAGATGCAGTGCAGCAAAAACTCGCGGCCGAGGGAGTCACAGTTCATTCACTCAATAATCTGGCCGATCCGGATGCGGCTATTCAGGAACTCGACCAACTTTGCCAGCAAGAACCCATCCGCCATCTTTTCGTACTCAACTCTTGTGACGAAAACGCCGCGATTGCAGATGAGGACTTAGGTCGTTGGTCCGATCGGCACAATTCCTCTTTAATGTTGCCATTTCTGATCTGCCAACGTTGGGTCACCTTGATCAAGGAGGGTGGCTTAGTAGCAGATTGCACCATGACTGGGTTAACAGCCTCTGGTGGAACATTTGGATTCTCAGGTCGCATGGATTCGTTTGAAGGCGGCGGACTGTGCGGGCTTTTCAAAGGAATTAAACGGGAAGTTCCCGAACTTTCGATCAAGGTTATCGACACGGCTTCCGAAGAAAATGCGTCGACCGTAGCTGAGTCGATTTACCAGGAAGTCCGTTCGCAACTGCCACAATTGGAAGTGGGATTCTTACGCGGCGTCCGCAACGTGATCAAAGCGATCCCACAGCCGGCAGCTCTATTTCGTCGACGCGCCATTCAGACGGGTGGCACGTGGATCGTGACCGGTGGAGCACGCGGCGTGACGGCAGTTGTCGCCCGGGAATTGGGGCGTCGATTCAATTTGAACCTTCATCTTGTTGGGTCAAGTCCGGTTCAAGACATCGATCCATCGTGGCTCAATCTGACAGAGGAAGGATTGAAACAACTTAAGCAATCGACGATGCAAGGTGCCCGCGAAAAAGGCGAATCACCCATCGGTGCCTGGAACGCCGTTGAGCGGGCCATCGACCTGACTCGGGAATTGCGAAAGTTTTCTGAAGCCGGTCTGAACGCCACCTACCATTGCTGCGACATCCGGAATCGCGAATCTCTTGCGAATGTTCTCGACCAGGTACGACAGGCATCCGGTCCGATCCACGGAGTTATCTATGGAGCCGGAGTGGAGAATGCCTGCCGACTCGAGAAGAAACAACGCGATTCGGTGGATGCGACTCTTAAAGTCAAAGCGCACGGCGCCGTTCATTTACTGGATCTCACGCGAAACGATCCGTTGCAGTACTTTGTCGGCTTCGGTTCGACAAGCGGCATGTTTGGTGGCATGGGGCAAGCCGATTACGCCATGGCAAATACCTTGCTGTGCAAACTATGCAGTTGGATTTCCGATCGACGGCCTGAGTGCAAAGCTGTTGGGATCCACTGGGCTCCCTGGGGTGAAGTCGGAATGGCTATGCGTCCTGAAAGCAGAATCGCGCTGGAAGCCAGCAATATGACGTTCATTCCACCATTGGAGGGGGTCGCGCACCTTATCGATGAACTGACCAGCGAGTGCACCGATCGGGAAGTGTTCTATTTGGATGATCCTGCATTTATCGATATGGACGGCATTATGCCGGCCCAGGAAACCGTAGCAGAGTATTTCCATCGTACGGAATTGCTGCGTCGGGCTCCGATTGTGGACGCGGTTTCTGAATTAATGCCCCGGCAAGGATGCGTCGGCGAGGCACTGTTTGATCCAACCAGCGACCCGTTCTTACTCGAACACCGGCACAACGGAGTCCCAATTTTACCCAGTGTCATCGGAATAGAGGCTGGACTTGAAACCGCACGGATCATGAACGGTGGCGGCCACGTCGTCGGCGTTCGGAATGTGAATATTCTCACTGGAATGCGTTTCCACACAGACCGGAAGCAACGAGCGCGTGTCAGGGCCAGACAGACAGAAGCTGGCATCGAGTGTTCACTTTTCGCTGACTTTCATGATCGACAGGGACGGCTCGTCAATCCCAACCGTCTGTATCAATCGATGGTGGTCGACATCGGCAGAGAACCGCTTCACTTAACCGCGCCTGAGTTAGGCACACCGCCCACAGAATGGATCGACATTCAATACTCGCAAGACTGGAACAATCTCGATCCTCATCATGATGGAACTGTTTACCATGGCGGTCCACTTTGCGGATTGAAGCAGGTCGCAATCACTGAAGATGGCGGGTGGGGAAAGATCACCGCGCCTGACCTCAAGGAGTTGGGTGGCGACCGAACGGGCGAAGATTGGCAATTCTCTCCGAGCGTTTTCGATGCTTGTCTCGTGGGCATGGATATCATTCTCACTCGAACACAACAAACCTCGCAATTGCCGCTCGGCTATGCCCAAATCTCGTTTGGACGCGAGGTCGTTGCCGGCGAACAGTGTACGGTTCGCATGTGGCACCGCGCCACGGAAGACAAGACCCAGTATTGGGATTTTGTCGTCCTGGGAGAGGATGGAACGGTTGTAATCGATGTACGCAGCTTTGCCGTCATTGAAACTCGGGGTGATGCATCTCCGGTGAAGCCCGAAACAGCGACGTCGCAGCCGGCAAGTGCACCGGCAGCGGCAACAGCTCCGGCTGTTGATCATTCCGCGATATTGCAAGAACTGCCTTTGATTTCCGCGGTCGAACATGACCAAGAATCCAATTGCATAATGGCCAAGGTCGTGCTTGACCCGGTGAACGACGTCTTTTTGGCTCAACACTTATTCATGGGACGCCCGACGCTGCCTGGCGTGATCGGTTTGGAAACGCTGGTCGAGGCCGCGATTGCTGCTTCGGGGAATCGTCCCCTTGTTGAAGTCCGGGATGTCGAAATTCCAAGGGGAATCCGTTTTAAGGATGATAACCCCATGGAAATCCAGGTGGCTGTCAATCTTGCGGGAGATGAAGCTCAATGCGAATTGATCAGTAGCGACGAAAAACGCGTTCTTTATGAATCGGCATCTGTCGAGTTCGGCGACCAACCTGGAGCTGTTGACGTGCCAGAATTGGAGGAATTGCCGTTCGATCCCTATCCGATGGAGTATCCGGAAAAAGGCGGCACGCTATACCACGGAATGGCAATGCGCACATTAGAAACGTTGCTCATGCAACGTGACGGCGGTTGGGGCCTGCTGACTGCACCGCCGTACGATGCCTTAAATGGAAATCGCGTCGGCACAGGTTGGCGCGTGCCTGCAGCCATGCTCGACGGATGCTTTATGCTTTGCGGTTCCTATTCTTACATGGCGACTGGGAAGCGCGTGGAAATCCCTCAACGCATTGGTTCCCTTCGATTCGGAAGACTGGCACAACCGAACGAAAAATGCATTACGAGGTATTGGTTCCGCGACCAGGACGACAAGGGAACCGTTTTCGACTTTGTGATCTACGGAGCAAATGGCGATCCCATTTTGTCCGTTAAAGGTTATCGCGGCTCGCTCGTGCCGGGGGGCAAACGATGATTCCTGGAATCTCTTTCAGGCACATTCAGCGACGCGAAATGCAGTCCCGGTTCGCTGCTGTCAGGCCACACGATTGGCTGACAGAATCAGAACTGCGGCGCTGTACCGAACTTCACGATCGCGACCGTCAGGAGCAGTGGCTTTTCGGTCGACTGCTCGCAAAGGAATTGATTTCCGATGCCCTCGACAGGCAGCAAATCGGAATGCAACCAGTGCGGTTCAACGATATCGAGATTGATTCACGTGACGAAGGCGGACAGGCAGTCCGACCGTCGATCTTACTCGGAGAAAGCCGGATCGATTATAGCCTGTCCATATCGCATACCGACAACATGATTGCCGCGGCCCTTTCACATGACCAAAGTGTGACCGTTGGCGTCGACCTCGTCTCGACTTCGCACACTCGTGCCGAGTCGCTTTTATTGTGGATGACGCCCCGAGAGCGGAAGTGGCTGACAAATAGTGGTAACGAACGAGAAGTTCTTAAGGCTTGGGGACTCAAGGAAGCCATCTACAAAGCCACTAACCGTGGTGAGCATTTTGTACCTCATCGAATTGAGATCCTCCCGAACGGGAAGAGTCGCTACCAATGTTTCGTGAATAACCAACTTGTCCAAGGGCTACAACTGGACATCAAAGAGCGTGACTCGCATCTCATGATCGCGGCCGGTGTGCCGTGTTTCATGTCGCGTACCGCGTGACATTTGAGGACGTATGACGTCTTCACTTTTTGAATTACGGAATTGTCGAACACAATCACGGTCTTTCAAACGATGGGAAGCGGATAATCAATGATTGACTTAACTGGAAAAGTAGCGTTGGTAACTGGTGGATCCCGGGGTATCGGGAGGGCATGTGCCATCCGTCTCGCGGAAGCCGGGGCAGACATAGTCCTGAACTACGTGACTTCCCGTGGGCAAGCCGATCAGACGGCGGAAGAAATTGCAGCGTTGGGGCGCAAAGTCGCTGTGATTCGCGCAGACATCAGTGAGGAGGATGACGTTCATTCGATGCTCGATTTCGTCGGCGAGACATTTGGAAAGCTCGACATTCTTGTCAGCAACGCTGCCTCAGGTGGTTTTCGACCGCTGCTATCAGCGACTGCACGAAACTTCGAAGCGGCAATGAACACCAATGTTCGCGCCCTGCTCTATCTGCTGCAGGCATCCGTTCCACTTTTGGAAAAGAGCGACGGGCGTGCCAAGGTCATCGGGATTTCGAGCCATGGATCACACACGGCATTGCCATTTTACGGATTGATCGGCACATCTAAGGCCGCCTTGGAGAGTCTTGCCCGCCATTTCGCACTCGAATTGGGTGACCGAGGCATCAACGTCAACATCGTACAAGCCGGTTTAGTTGCTACGGATTCGACTCGGCTACTTCCTGCGGCCGACGAAATGTTTGCCGGTAGCCGCATGAAATCAATGGTCGGAGAGCGCGATCTTGAAGCATACGACGTAGCCAACGCTGTGTTGTTTATGGCAAGTCCTCTCAGCGACCTTGTTCAGGGTCAAACATTGATCATAGACGGCGGAGCGGCAATCCACATCTAGGGCGATCGCAGTTGCCATGGTTCGGTGCAAATGACGTCTACAAGCACCACGGGTTGTGCGCGGTGACGTTGCCGCACCGGAATTGCACCGGGCAGTGTATTCCGTTGCAGATTCGTGAATCGATTTGGCATCAATTCCAATACGGCCCCTCGTCATTGACGAGCCGTAGCCACGTAGATTCAATCAAAGATCACACGGGGCTGGACTAATGGGGCTCATCTCGCAATTGACCGAAAAAGTCATGGCGCGCACGATCGCGCGCGACTTGATGCGCTTTCATGAATCGACAAAGTCGCCGCGAAAAACGCAAAGAGACCTCTTGTTCGATCAGATCCGTCGAGAGCAGGATACCGCTTTCGGCCGCGACCATCACTTCTCAGAGATTCGGTCGCTGGATGACTTCCGACGCCATATTCCCATCACGACATACGACTACTCTGAGCCGTATATTGAACGTGTCAAACAGGGCGAAATCAACGCTCTGTTTAACTGTCGCAAAGTGTTGATGTTCGCGTTGACGAGCGGAACTTCAAGCGCTCGCAAGTTCATTCCGGTCACCGACCGGTTCCTCGATGACTATCGGCGCATGTGGAAAGTGTGGGGATTACGACTGTTTGCACAGTATCAGGACTTGTTTCGGCGAGCCAAAATGACCCTCGTCGGCGACTCCGACGAGTTTCGCACGTCTTCCAACATTCCCTGTGGCAGCATTAGTGGGCTTAGCGCGCAAATGCACCACCCGTTGGTGCGCAACAGCTATTGTTTGCCGGCATCCAGCATGAAGATTAAGGACTCCAAATCTCGGTTCTATTTGGCCTGGCGGCTAGGTTTGCTTCGCGATGTTGGAATGTGGGTCTCCCCCAATCCAAGCACTCATGTCAATATGGCCCGGTTCGGCGATGAACGCCGGGCTGAGCTTATTCGCGATATCCACGACGGCACGATTAATCCGCAGTATGAGATTCCAGATGCTGTGATTGACTCCGTGCGCAAACAGCTCAGCCCGCATCCCGACCGGGCCAGTGAGTTGGACAAAATCGTTTCGGCCAAGGGAAGGTTGCTACCGTCCGATGTGTGGCCGAACCTTGAACTCATCGCTTGTTGGATGGGAGGCACCTTAGGATCCTACCTTCGTTTCTTTCCCGAGTATTTCGGCAAAGCTGCTATCCGCGATATTGGTTTGATTGCCAGCGAGGGGCGGATGACCGTTCCCAAGGACGACAACACATCCGCCGGAATCCTCGAGATTAGCAGCATCTTTTTCGAGTTCGTGCCGGTTAATGAAATCGATTCTTCGAGCCCAACCACACTGGAAGCTCATGAGCTCGAAGAGGGTCAACAGTACTACATTCTGCTAACGACTTCCTGCGGACTGTACCGGTATAACATTTGCGACGTTGTGGAATGCGTCGGCTGGCACGAACAAACGCCGATGCTTGCCTTCTTGAACAAGGGAACACACATCTCCAATATCACAGGCGAAAAAATTTCCGAGCACCAAGTGGCACAGGCGACGCTGGCAGCACTTGAGTCGCTCGACATGCGGCTCGATTGTTGGTCACTTGCGCCGTGTTGGGATGATCAACTACCCTATTACGGGCTGTTTGTCGAAGCTCGCGAATTCGAATCTACGGAGCAAGCCCAACATCTCGCCGATGTACTCGATCAGCAACTGCAACGGGCCAATTATGAGTACGAATCGAAACGCTCATCGAACCGACTTGGCCCAATTCACGTTGAGTTACTAGCGGACAATGCATGGAAAAAGTGGGACGCACAAAAGCTAGCCAGTGCAGGCGGTGTCGAGGATCAGTTCAAGCATCCCTGCCTGATTACCGACGCAGAATTTCAGTCTCAAGTTCGTGTCCTCGATGCATCCAACTAGAATTGCATCAACAATGGCACCTAATTCTTGGGGATTAATGATCACAAAAGTTTCGTAGGATATGTGCGAATCCTGGCTGAATTCGACGATAAGATCGCCAAAGCGCAGGCGGAACCACTTCAACCACTGCAATGATACGCTGGTGAAGATCGCCGCGACCGATTGTCGCTAACGCGATCCTCGATCAATCCAAAACTGCGTCGCAAGTTTGGCCCGAATCGGCAACTGCTTCAGCCCCGACGACATTGAAGATTCTCCGTTGGAGTTTTGAGAATGCAAAACCAGGCGTCAGAGATTAATGCGGTCCTGATCGCAGGCGCAGGGACCATGGGGCAAGAAATCGGAGTTTACTGCGCCTACGCCGGGTGTGAGGTCCGGCTGTACGATCTGAACCCCAACGCGCTTGATGGTGCGGTGGAGAAAGCTCGCGATCTGAGCAAGTTGGCAGGAGAAAGAGAGGATGTCACGGAACCCCGATTGGCCCTTCTAAAAGGATTGTCCGTCCAATCCAACCTTGACGACATGCTGAACAACGTCGATCTCGTCATTGAATGTCTTCCGGAAAAGACGGCGGTTAAAGATGAATTCTATCGAAGGGTCTCACCACGCTGCCCGACGTCCACCATCATCACGACAAATTCGTCGATGCTACTTCCAAGCCGTCTTGCAAAGGACGTAACACATCCAGAACGATTCTGTGCCCTGCACTTTCTGAATTTCTCCTGGTGTGTAGAAATCATGGGGCATCCAGGAACAGAGCCGTGGGTCATTGAAAAGTTGAAATCCTTTGCTCGCCGCATCCATCACGTTCCAATCGTGCCGCACCGTGAAAATCGCGGGTACGTTTTCAATGTGATGCTTGGTGGACTTCATTTTTCCTCCCTGACTTTGGTCGCCAATGGTGTCTCTGATCCCGAGGACGTCGACCGTTTGTTTATGCGAGTAATGCATACAGATCGTGGGCCTTTCGGCATCATCGATATGGTTGGCGTCGATACCGTGCTCGACATTACCAAGACTGAAGCGACACTCACACGCAACCCCCAAGTCAAAAAGAATGCAGATTACCTCGAGGAGTTTGTTCAGCAAGGCCGGTTGGGCGTCAAGACGGGCCATGGATTTTACAAGTATCCGAATCCCACTTACCGCGATCCGAATTTCATGGGATTCGATTCGGAGGTAACGTCCACGTCCGAAGCGACGGCCCCTCAACCGGCACTACTTGATGGCCCCGGACGAGCCGACCCGCAGAATTCTCAACGAATCGAGTTTGACTGCCATCTCGATCCTCAGCAGGACGGATTCTTCCGAGACCATGTCTTCAAATCGACTCCTCTCGTACCTGGTGCAGCGATCATCGAGGCCATGGCACAGGCCAGTCGTCAATGCGGCATCGACGGCCCAATTGTCCTACGCAATGTCGCATTCACCAATCCAATCCGCTCCTTTAATGAAGCTCCGCAAAAACTAACGGTTGAAATAGACCGCTCAGAAACACCCTGGAAATGTGAAGTCTATCAAGAGTTTAAAAACCGAGCCGGCAAAGTGCTGGATCCGCACCGCCTTTGTTCAACTTCTCAGATCGAACCGTCAGCAACTCCAGAGGCGTCCCGTTGGCAACCGACAAATCACACCGCGACGGTTCGCATGGTTTATGCCAATGGCGGTACATACTTTCTTGGCCCGATGATGCAAGGATTGAAACATCTCTTTGTGGGCGATCAAGGAGGTGCCGGGGAACTCCGTGCGACTCCCATGCACCAAGTGTGCCCGCATCGCGCCGACGCTCCTTGGGAGTTTTCCCCACCTCTTCTGGATGCAGCCCTCGTTAGTTGCAACGCCTACACGACGTACCGCCTGCCCGGAGTCTGGCAAATGCCGGTTGCGATCTCGAGAATCCAGATCAATCGGCCACTTACCGAGGAGCAAGTGGTTCACAGTCATTTCTTCGTCGACCAACTTCCAGAAGACGCAACGGAATCGGAATACCAGATCCTCATCCACGACGAACAAGGCGACTCTCTTGCGCAGATTGACGGTTATCGCTGCGTCCTCATGCGGACTGCGGAGTTCCCGTCCTATCAACTTGAAATGTGTTAGCGTGCTCCGAACACCAATGTGTTCCTGCTGTGTCCAACCAAATAGCACGATAACTGCTGACTCATAAGCTCTTTTGCATCAGCGACCTACGAGATTCCAAGGACTACGTAGAGGGCGTCGCGACATCGGTCGCCAAGCCGGGCCACCTGACACGCAATAAGACTCTGCGGGCAGTGCCAGCCGCTCGGCACGAATGATCAGCCACCGATTGCAGTTGATGATCACCAACCGTTATCATAGATGGACGAATGTAAACTGTTCAGAACAATGCGGCCGAAATCTGGACGACGTATGAAAGCATCAATGTGGCTACTGTTGGTGACAGGACTACTTTGGTTCAATCTGTCTGAATCACAGACTTTGATCTCCGGCGAAATCGTCCCGTCCGTTGTTGACGAAAAGGCAGACCAAGAGAAGTCCGCTTCAGCCCGGTTGCCTAAGAACGAGCAATTGGCGAAACGCTCCACCGCCGGCCTTCAAGCCTTGTACGATTTCCAATCGGCCAGCGGTGAAATCGTCAAGGACCGCTCGGGCGTGGGTCGCCCGGTCGATCTGCGAATTCGCAGTCTCAATGCCGTGCGCCGTACCAAGGGATCACTGGAGGTTCGCAAGCCAACGATCATCCGTTCTGAAAAGCCGGCATCGAAGATCATTCAGGCAGTCCGAAAAACTGGAGAAGTTTCGATCGAAGCTTGGGTCCAACCGGCCAAAGCGAACCAAAGCGGTCCGGCGCGAATTGTCACAATTTCCAGGGGCTCGACGGAGCGCAATATCACCTTAGGGCAGGATGGAAAGAAGTACGACATTAGACTGTGGACAACAGAGACAAGTCCAAACGGACTTCCTTCAGTCACCTCGCCGCAAAATGCCTTCGATACAAAATTGACTCACGTTGTATACACACGCGACCGCACGGGACGCACTCGCATATATCTGAATGGCGACCAAGTCCTTGAAGAAGCCGTGCAAGGAAGCACGCTTAACTGGCATGGGTCATTTTCAATCGCACTCGCGAATGAGTTTTCGAATAACCGCCCATGGCTGGGGACATACCATTTGGTCGCCATCTACAACCGCGACTTGTTGGCTCACGAGGTCGAACAGCACTACCTCGCAGGACCCCGAGTCGACGCCGCGGTGAACGACCAGGCCACTGTGGCTGCAAACCCGAATGCCCAACTTTTCAATCAAGGCGTCGCCCCTCTATTGGCTAAGCACTGCCTGGAATGTCACGGTCCTTCATCCAAGAAGGGGAAACTCGACCTCGCGCGCAATAGCGCAGCATTGGCCGGCGGGGAAAACGGTCCGGCCATCGTTCCGGGAGAATTGGACGAAAGCTTGCTCTGGGTCTACGTCGATTCCGATGAAATGCCCAAGGATCGGCCGCCGCTATCAAACGAAGAAAAATCGATCTTGAAACGGTGGATCGAAGGTGGTGCTACCTGGTCCACCGAAAACATCGATCCATCGACGTACGCATACGGCAGCGGGGATACCGGCATCTGGCTGAGAAGGCTGACCGTTCCGGAATATGTCGCCACTGTTAAGAACTCACTGGGTGTTGATATTTCTGATGTCGCCGATGACATCCTACCCAAGGATTTGCGTGCTGATGGCTTCAGCAATACGTCGTACAACCTAAGCGTCGACCTCAAGCATGTCGAAGCCTATGCGCGGCTGGCGGAAATCATTGTCGACCGGCTCGACGTGAAAGCTTTTGCCAGGCGTTTCTCAAAAAGTCAGAAATTGACTGACAAAGACATGCGCGGACTCATCTCCAAAATGGGGAAATGGTTACTACGTGGCCCTTTGGAGGATCACGAAATTACCGTTTTTCGTGGCATCTCAACGACTGTTGCAAGTGCCGGCGGTAATTTTGAAGAAGCCGTCAGCTTCATCATTGAGGCAATGTTGCAGTCCCCGCGGTTCATCTACCGCATCGAGAATCAACGAGGGGACGGCACGGCTTGGCCCGTCGGCGACTACGAGTTGGCGTCTCGCCTGAGCTACATCATTTGGGGTAGCCCGCCGGACGAACAATTGATGCGTGCAGCCGACAATGGCGAACTCTATGATCGCAACGGCGTGAAACAACAGATTCAGCGTATGCTGAAAGATGCACGCGCAGTCGAACGGTCAGCACAATTCGTTTACGAATGGCTCAATTTGGCTCGCTTGGACAATTTGCGTCCGAATCCCGATCGATTCCCCAATTGGGATGATCAACTGGCAAATGACATGCGTGACGAAACGTTGGCATTCTTTAAAGAAATTGCCTGGGAACAAAATCGTCCGCTCACCGATTTGCTGAACGCACAATTAACATTTGCCTCTCCGAGATTGGCCGACCATTACGGGCTGAAATCAAAAACCCGAAATGCCAAAGGCACAGACCTCAAGCAAATCGATTTATCATCAGTGCCGGCACGAGGTGGTTTATTGACACAAGGCAGTGTTCTGACTGTCGGTGGAGATGAAGCTTCGATGGTGACGCGCGGTCTATTTGTATTGAAAGACATTTTGCGAGGCGCCGTCAGCGATCCGCCACCCTGCGTCGATACCACGCCGATTCCGACAAAACCGGGGCTGACCCAACGCGGGATTGCTGAGCAGCGAATCGCTGACTCCCAATGCGGCGGTTGCCATTCCAAATTTGAACCATTGGCTTTTGGTCTGGAAAAATTCGACGGCATTGGTGTATATCATGAGCAGGACGACCACGGAAATGGATTACGTGATGACGGAGAGATTCTGTTTCCGGGGGATGCGGAACCGGTGGCTTATGAATCTTCGGCTGAGCTAATGGATCGGCTCGCCGGCAGTGACCGGGTCCGTCAGTGTATGACCTGGAAGGTGACGCAGTTCGCTATCGGCCGCCCGCTAACTCCGGCTGATGCGTCAATTCTTGAATCGATCGATAAAGCGGCTCAAGATGGCGGCGGGACCTATGCCAGCCTGATTACAGCGATCGTTCTGAGTGAATTAGTTCAAATGACTCCAACGGAGCCAATCGAATGACGAATCGACGAATCAATCGACGGACAATGCTCAAAGGATTGGGAAGCGTGACGGTCGGCTTGCCACTCCTGGAGGAAATGCTCGTCTCATCGGCCATGGCCGCTGAACAAGCGACCGTACCGGTTCGAGCATTCAACGTATTCTTCGGGTTGGGGATACCGGCACCACTGCAGTCGGAAGGATTCCGTAGTGTGCTCGAACCACTAAAACCGCTGAGCAAAAAGCTTTTGATCATGCGGAATGTCGATCAGGTTCGTTGTGACGAATCAGGCATTAATGCGCACTTCGATGGTGCCTCCGGTGCATTTACTGCCGAGCCTCCGGATGGCGAAGCCAAATCTGGCGGCCCCTCCATCGATCAAGTCATTCGAAAAACGTACTACCCCAAAGGGCTGCCAACCGGAATGGTTCCGACACTCATCGGCGGCACATTCTTCCGCCGCAGTCGAGTTAGCCGTTACGTTCATAGCTACAACGACGACGGCACGGTTGCCGCAACAATGCAAGAAAAGCCACGTGAACTATTCGACCGCGTATTCGGTACGGTCATGCTTGCAGATGGTGAGACCGATGCGCGAAAGCAGCGCCTGAAGAGATCTGTTCTCGATTCGGTCGTCAGCCAGTATCGATTCTATACAGGGCAGAATTCGCCATTGGGAGCCAAGTCGCGGGCACGTATTGCCGATCATCTCGACCGCATTCGGGAATTTGAACAACGAGCGTACGCGATGAAGCATAAGGCACCGAACGCTCCCGATTTGCCGCCTCGCTCGAAATTGCTTCACGGCGGAGAAGCTGATCCCGGCGGACAGGGCATCGACATCACCCTGAAAGAACTCACCGATGAATGGCGTCTTATGGCTGACCTTTATGCATTGGCGATTCAAATGGATCGAGTCCGATTTGGTTCGGTCACGTTCCTCGCAGCCGGAGAAAGGATCCGCTTGACGGGCGACTACCTCTATAACGACAAGAAGGTGTTTGAGTTTGACGATGCGAACCAACACAACGCATCCGGCGACAAGGGATGCAGTCACGAATGGTGGCACAAGTTCGATGAAAAGAAGCAAAATACACAGCTGCGGGCTCACGCTCATTTGAAGATGCGCGAAATTGCCTATTTCTTGCACCTCTTGGATGGACCCGATGCTCAAGAAGCCAATGGCAAGTCGATTCTCGAAAACTCGATGATCACCATTTCGACCGAGTCGGGCGACGGTCGCCACAACAATGTCAAACGAGAACTCTCCGGAGTGTTTCACGCAATTACCGGGGCCAACGGCCGCTTTAAGACTGGCCAGATTCTTGATATCGGTGCCGAAGGACTTGATGTGTACAACACGATGCTCGATACCATGGGCGCTAGTCGACGGATCGGCCCGGCCAAGCGAGAGGGAAAGATTATCGACGCCATTCGCGCATAAATCGAGCGACATTGGTTTGCCGTCGTTGGTTGGGGGGAACAGCGAATTCCCACCCACGTTATCTCAACGAATCGTGTGAAAGCACTGCGCACAAAGCTGCTGCACCCCGTTATTTGATGACCGTGCTCCCCCATGCACGATCACTCGATTGGCGTGCGTACGCGGAGCGGATTGAATGCCGAGGACAATCACAATCGGTGCAGCGCAAAGCGGCCCCGTTTCGCGATCGGAAACACGTGCCGAAGTTGTCGAGCGCCTGCTCGAGCAGATGCGGGAGGCGCGACGTCGCGACTGTGACCTCGTTGTTTTTACCGAATGCGCGCTGACAGCGTTTTTTGCACATTGGTGGATTGATGACGAACATGAACTAGAAGCGTGGTTCGAAAAAGAAATGCCTGGGCCGGAAACCAAGCCGTTATTCGACGAAGCACAGCGGCTTCAAATCGGATTTCATCTCGGTTATGCCGAGTTGGCCACCGAAAGCGGCCGGAAACGCCGGTTCAATTCCAGTGTCCTCGTCGACAAGCACGGTCGCATCATCGGAAAGCATCGCAAGATACATCTCCCCGGGCATGCAGACCATCGACCACACAATCCGTTCCAAAATCTGGAAAAGCGATACTTTCGTGTCGGTGATCTGGGGTTTCAAACCTGGCAAGCATTCAACGGCGTTGTGGGGATGTGTATTTGCAATGACCGACGTTGGTCTGAAACCTATCGTTTACTGGCGTTAGGCGGAGCAGAGTTGATACTCATCGGCTACAACACCCCAGACCATATCCCGGAACATCCGGAGATGGATCAACACGTCGGATTCCAACACCAGCTTTGCATGCAAGCTGGAGCTTACGAAAACGGATGCTGGATCGTTGCCGTTGCGAAAGCCGGCGTTGAGGAAGGTGTCAGCCAAATCGGGCTAACCTCAATCATCGCACCTTCAGGTCAAGTCGTTGCCGAGTCCAAGTCGCTCGAGGATGAACTCATTGTTTACGAATGCGATCTGGACGAAACGCGTGCCTATAAGACGCTCTTTGATTTTCAATCGAACCGCAAAATTGAGCACTACCGCCCAATAACCAGCACTGCCGGCCCCGTCGTGCCAATCGCGGAGGAATCCCCTCGGCAAGACACGGCTGAAAAGCTGTAGAATTCGGAAGCGGTCGAATCGAGCGAAAAGCAGCCATTTCCCGAATCAGTGATGAGCACTGTCGGCGTCACCAACCTGCGAGTTCTGATTGCTGACAACAACCCAAAGAGTCGCATTTTCTGCGATTGTAGTTTTGCAATTCTGCAAAATCCACTACAATTGTAGTCTATGAATTCTCCGCTACGTCGGCGGATGGCTATGGCGATTTACTTTTGTTGTGGGCGTTTCTGGCTCGTGGGAGCCGGCAATCACAGAACAAAACGCGATGGTCGCGGCCACAAGTCAGCGTAACACGCCGTAATGCCGAGATTCCGATGAAAGGATTAATCATGTCGCGAGTCGTGCAACCAGGGCTGGTAGCAGTCGCATTGTCGTTGCAGTGGTTTGCCAACGGATACAGTGCCGAGGAGACGGCAGGGCAAAGCAAGAACGATGCTTCTGCATTGGATCTGTTCAACCAACGGATCATGCCGATCTTTCGCTCCTCGGAACCCTCAAGCTGCGTCCAGTGCCACCTCTCCTATGTCGACCTCAAGGACTACATTCTGCCCTCACATGAACAAACATTTGTTTCCCTGCGTGATCAAGGACTGATCGACTTGGATCAACCGCAGAAATCGAAGATTTTGAAACTGATTCGCATGGGTGACAAAGATCTCGACGAGGGCGCCCGACTGATTCACGAAGAAACTCGCAACGCGGAATACGAAGCCTTCACGGCCTGGATCAATGCCTGCTGTAATGATTCCCGACTCAGAGAGTTGCCGATTTCGAGCGCCGTCGCCCTCGCGCGACCGAAACAGCAAGACGCCGTAATCCGCCACGCGCGTAAAAGCCGTGTGTTGGACTCGTTTGTGAGGAATGTCTGGTCGCAGCGGATGCGCTGTTTCCCATGTCATACGCCGGGAGAGTTGGACGAAGAAAACCCTCAACACAAGGTCCAAATCAAGAAGCACACCGAATACGTTCAGCAATTCGGCAAGAGGATGAACATCTTCCTGGAGACCCCCGAAGCCACCTTGAATTACCTCGTCAAACGAAGCCGTTTGGCTCCCAAGGGGCAGCTTCCCATGCTTGATCTCGAGGATCCAGCGAAAAGCCTACTTGTTATGAAGCCGACTTCGAAGGTGCCCCCCAAGGGAGAAGATGGAAGGCCGCAGCGGCCCTCGAATGCAGAACCGACATCTCATATGGGCGGTCTCAAAATGCACGCCAATGACCAGTCCTACAAATCATTCGTGACGTGGATTCAGGATTACGCCAACGTGGTTGGCGGTCGGTACACGTCCGTTGGCGATTTACCGGCTGATAATTGGCATCCTTCGAAACTCGTGGTGCGCCTTAATGACACTCCAGAAGCCTGGACACCGCTCAGCACCGTTGTGCAATTGTTTGTTTACGGCTGGAACGAGGAAAAGAGTCAATGGGATGAGGAGCCAATTGCATTCACCCAAGGGACCGTTGCTCCGCGAAAGCTCGTATTCGGCGCCCTCTTCCTATTGGGGCCAACGGAGAGCCGTTCCGGTTATGGTTCGGTCGACCACGCAGTTGAAACTCTGGCCCCCGGTCGGTATCTCGTCAAAGCCTATGCCGACTTAGAGCATCGCCTGGCTGAAGACCCCACAATGATGTTGGGGCCCGACGAGTACTATGGGCAGGTGGAAATCGATGCTGCCTGGAAAGAGGGCTTCAAGGACGCGCAGGTCGTTCCAGGCGACCAATTGAAGAAATAGCCGATTGCCAGTTTTCAGGTTGATGTGCTCGTAAGCGATTTTTCTGCTAGAGAAGATGCGTGCGAGCTCCCGTGCACCCAGACCGATGGTCGTCATCGACTTCCTCGACCATGTCCGGCTGCGCATTTACCAATCATCGGCACGCGATTTCCTGCGAACTGCAAGGCATTGACCATGCAGATACCGGAAGCGCCTTATCGGGATCTGCATCCAATGCAACTCGATCCGACGACCCAGGAGAAAACAGAGTTGTCCTGGTTCGTTGACCTCCATAGGCTGTAGCTATCGGCATGTTCGGACCTCATTCCGATTCGTGCACTGATCGGTACGTCACAAGATGCATGATGGTTGTTCAGTCGAGGGGAGCTACCGTGATGAGACGATTCTGCAGTCAAAATGCACTCAAACGGCGACCACAGCTTGTGGGGATTTCGACGTTGGTCCTGCTGTTTGCCAGTTGCCTGGCAAACACGGGACACGCCCAACAACAACCGCCGAAGCTAGATACCAAAAGCTATGACGAAGCATGCGGAATTACAATTTTGCAGCAGGGACCTGAAATTCGAGTCGAATGGCCGATGGGCAACGCCGACCACGGTCGAATGACGTTCAATCTATCTGGCGCACCGCTCATTCAATCAATTGACGTCACTTCGGACTCCACGTCCTCATTTCATACTGTCGCAAAAGCAATCGATCCACTACTGGTATTGCGAGTGGGAAAGCGCGACTTAGAGAAACGCGACGGCTGGACCATTTTCTTCGACCGCATGCAGGAAAAACCGCACGAAGTTTTCGAAGCCACAATTCGTCCGGCAAATGCGGCCGCGCGCAGCCAACACAGCCGTGCGACACTCACGATAGGCGATGTGACGGCCGGACCATTCCGCGGAAGCATTCGCTGGACATTTTATGCAGACAACCCTTTTGTTTTGCAGGAAGCCGTTTTACAGACGGAAGAGAACGAGGTTGCTTATCTCTACGATGTCGGCCTCGTCTGTCGTCAATCGATTCCGGAGAGAATGTCTTGGTATGACGCCCAAGGGAACTTGATTACGAAAACAGCTGATTCAATGGCTGCAGCAGTTCCGATTGCCGTCAAGCGTCGCGCTATTGCGGGCCAATTCGCGGCCGGATCGATCGCAATCTTTCCGCCGCCTCATCGCTATTTTTACCCGCTCGATTTTTCGGATAACTTCAAGAACATATGGGTCGGCAGTAACTATTCCCAACATTCCGTCCCATTTGGCTTTGGAATTCGGCACGACCCGCGCGGCGACAATCGATTTGTTCCTTGGTTCAACGCTCCACCCGGCACCCAGCAGGAGATGGGGGTCTTTCTTCAGATATCGAACGCTTCGGAGTCCGACATCCTCTCAGACGTATCGCGTTTGACACGAAATGACACTTTTACCCCGCTCGAGGGCCACAAGATCTTTTCTAGTCATTACCACGTCGAGCATACTCGTGAGTTGCTCAATGCCCAGGAGGCCGATCCCGAAAGTGATGACGGACCCGCCACGACGGGACGGTTGCCATCGGGCGATTCCTATACGATTCCTTCTAGACTTCGTAGGCCCGGATTCGCCCGCACATTTCGAAAATTGGGCCTCGACGTTGTCCATCTGGCAGAATTTCATTTTGGCGCTACTCCGCGAATGACCATAGATGAACGGCTACGTCACCTCGAGCACTTGCATGCCGAGTGCCAACGGCTCAGTGACTCGGAGTTTCTGTTGTTGCCGGGCGAAGAACCAAACGTCCACCTGGGCGGACATTGGATCAGCTTCTTTCCCCAACCGGTTCATTGGGTGCTCAATCGGCCGAAGGGGACGCCATTTGTCATGGAGCATGAAAAGTTCGGCCGCGTGTATCACGTCGGCAGCGAGGCGGATGTCCTTCGTCTGCTCCGCGCTGAGAACGGACTCGCTTGGACAGCCCACCCACGAATCAAGGGTTCGACCGGCTACCCCGATCGTTATCGTGACCGGCTATTCTTCCAATCGGAACAGTTTCTCGGTGGAGCGTGGAAAGCCATGCCAGCTGACTTATCCCAACCTCGCCTGGGAAGTCGCGTCCTGACACTTTTGGACGATATGGCGAACTGGGGTGATCCCAAGTATGCACTCGGTGAAGTTGACGTTTTTAAGATCGAGCCGGACCACGAATTATACGCTCATATGAATGTCAATTACCTGAGACTGGACACGATTCCCGATTTCAACGACGGGTGGGAAAGTATCCTCTCAGTTCTCAGAAATGGGGCTTTCTTCGTCACGACAGGAGAAATACTCATTCCCAAATTCACGGTCAACAGACGGAAGTCGGGTGAAGCTTTGACGATCCCCACTAATGGAACCGCAACGGTCGAGTTGGACCTCGAATGGACATTTCCATTGGCGTACGCCGAGGTAATCAGCGGCGATGGCGAATCGGTCCAACGCAAAAGAATCGATCTTTCGCACACAACCTCGTTCAACGAGGGCTCGTTCGCAATCGATGTGGATCTCACCAATCAACATTGGGTCCGTGTTGAAATTTGGGACGTTGCCACAAACGGCGCATTTACCCAACCGGTCTGGTTGAATCGCCCCTGATTGTATCTATCAATTCGTAACTGATGCCGTCGTCAGCTAGCCACAAAACAATCGGCAATTATCGCAACTACCCCTTTGCGACCGACGTTTCAAAAGACCCGGATAGCGCAGACAAGGAACGTATTTTATGTTTCCGCAATTCCATTTCGTCGCAACATTGGCGTTGCTCGCCAACGCCGTCACCGTGGCACACGCTTCGCGTGACCAAACAGTTCAGGACGATCGCCCGAATATCGTACTAATCTTGTCGGACGACCACAGCTTTCCGAATTTGGGCTGTTACGGCGATACGAACGCCAACACACCGAATTTCGACCGCTTCGCTGCAGAAGGAATCCGTTTTGACCGTGCCTATACAATGGCACCGCAATGCGTTCCGTCTCGTGCATCGATCTTGACCGGACGATCACCGATTGCTGTCGACATGACGCGTTTCTCGGCGCCTCTCGATCGAAAGTTTCGCACATTTCCTGAACTCTTACGGGACCATGGATACTTTACAGGCGCCATTGGTCGCTATTTCCACCTGGACGGGCCAAAAGTACCACGCGGAATCAGCAAGCAGGTATTTGAAGAGCACCAGTTGCCTTCAGGAGCCGAACGTTTTGATTTCCTGCAGGTAAATGGTTCGCCGCGCCCGAAAATGCGGGAGATCATGTCTGACTTCTTTGAAAAGCGTGGGGACAAGCCCTACTTCTTGTGGGCAAATTTCCACGAGCCTCACCGCATTTGGAAACCGGAAAGCCGTCCTGCTCCTGAACATTTACAATTGCCTCCCGATGTCCCTGATCTGCCTCTGATCCGCGAAGATCTGGCCAACCTCTACGGCATCCTTTCGCAATTGGACGACAAATTTGGCGACAC
>JANQRQ010000023.1 GCA_028284485.1 Planctomycetaceae bacterium
ATGTCGATCCCCAGCGCGTTGTTACCGATGCTGCCAACAAGCGGCAACGCTGTCTGCGATCCGGTAGCGATGTCGACGCGAGTTAGCGAACTATTGTGCTGGTCGCTAACGATCAAATCGCCGCTCGCGTCTACGTCGATCCCCCATGGGAATTCCAAGATGCCACCACTAGCCACGACCCGCTGATTGCCGGTCGCAGGATCAATTTCGATGACCTGCGCATCTGCATGGTCGGCGACATACAATAATCCGGTTGCTGGATCGATGGCCATATTTCGCGCGCTATCGATGAAATTGCCGGACGGGCCGATCGGAATGGCGGTCTGCGCACCTGTCGCCGGATCGATTTGCGTTAGGCCACCGCCGGAGATATTGATCACATAAATATCCCCTGTGCCGGAAACAGCCGACCCCGCTGCTCCACCGTTTGGATCGGTCACCGTCAGATCGGTGTCGACGATCAGGACCGGGCCGCTGCCCTCAAAGAATGTGGTCGCAAAATCTGTCCCGCCTTGGTCATCACCATTAAGATCGATGAATGGTGGCTCATTAACGCCCTCCACGATGAACGCCGTACTGTTCAGAGCGAAAATCCCATTGTCGTCGAGCGGATAAAAGTTGGCGGGCCGAGGTGTTTCCGCCCACATGTCGACGTCAGCGACAATCACCATTCGGCCGGCCGTCGGAACGGGATTTCCAAAGAGATCGATGTAGTCCCCATCGCCCCAATAGGCGGAAGTCACTTGGCCCTCGTTATTAGTCCCGCCAATCGTGCCACCGCGCGCGAGTATCGCGCCCGGATCGAGCTGACCGATGCTGCCCAGCTGCTCAACGTTGACTGCGTTGCCGAACGCGCCATCAAACATCGGCGCGCCACCGTTGGACACCGACCCGGTACTGGAAGTCACCAGCGTGGGAATACCCAGCATCTCGCCGATTTTGTCGTGATTCGAATCGTCCTGCAGCAGGATGAGATCACCACCGTTATGGTAGAAATCGATGATATCCTGTGCGTCGTCGTTGGGCGTATCGCTGTCTACCCACCACGAACTGATAAACCCGTCGAGTGCGCTGAGTGTCCCCGGGTCAATGACCGACAGATCGGACGTATTGATCGTGGTATTGACCACGCCCGAAGGTCCGAAATAGGCCGGATCCTGAATCGCCCCCTTATAACCGGTCGGGCTGTCGATGTAGGAGTCCCCCGCCCAGGTACTTCCATCCCACTGCCAACTGGAACTACCAGGAGTGAAACTGGCATCAGGACCACCGAGGTCGTATGTGCCGCTTAGCAACGTGCGATCCTCGAGCTGTTCGAGCGACGTCGAAGGGCGCCGCAGATTGCGTCGATTTCGCTTTGCCACATAGCGTCTCGTCATGGACCGCTTGACGACTCGTTCGCACAGCATTCGCCAAACTTTTTGACCTGTCAGGAGCATCGGGAAATCCTCTTTTTTTCGCGAAAGCGACAGATTTTTTTGTCGTTATGTCCGAATTCCGTCCTAGAATTTCGATAGATAATCAGAAGCAGCCCACGTTGGTGCGCGCGGAAACGCCCGCCAACGGGGAAGCCTGGGCTGGTGAGGAGCTTGCGTGGTGGTAAGGCCTCACCGGCCTCTTTTTTTTGTCAGTTTTCCATACTTGTCAGTTTTCAGTATCTCGATCTCGGCCCCGATCTCGCGGGGTTCAATTGTCGCAAAGTGCCTCGAATTGAAGGTTTAAAGAGTTTTTATGGTGTGGGCGACGATGCCCGGTGTCATTCCGCGAGTTGCGGAACGTTGCTATTTGGCAATCAGTGTTCGAGCGATTCGGCTGAGCGAGACCGAATTCTGGCGAATCGGCAACAGCGCGCTGTTTCGCGCCGCTTAAGCCCTGGAAGAAGAGCGAGCCGAGAGAGTAGATGCGAGTGCGTGGTGCGGATCCGCCCCAGTCGGGAGTTTGCCTCACCGGCGGGTGAAACTCAGCATCTCTGGACGTAGAATCTAAGTACAGTCCCAAGTCGGCATGCCACCGCTTGGGCTCAGCGCGGCCCGCAAATTGTCGCAACTCAACCCCCCCTTCCCAAAGGTTGCCCGCGATACGTCCTAAATCTGACGATCACGAATACCTTGAGTTGCAAAATTCGTTTTCTTTTAACGAATCCTCCATGCCATCGTGTTCAGCGTGATATCTCGCGCTCCGATCTGCGGCACTCAATTGCCAACTCCGGCACTGCACGCAACTTAGCGTTGTCTGCAGTGAAAACACTCGGCGGTGACAGTAGAACGCATCGTATCAATTAATGCAAATGTTTTTTTCGTTTATAGCGAATATTCAATCTGGGAGAGTTTTGAGTCGGTACCCCGACTGTACAGGGATAAACGCGACCAACAGATCGCGGCGGGCGAATTCAACTCCGGTGTTTTCGAAGACTCAAAACGACTTCGGCAAATTCCAACCCGTTTGATGGCATCGAAACAGAGACTCCAAAGAACGACAAACGACCGAAGTCCTTAATGAACCCCGGCCGTTTGCCAACCCACACTCGCTTGCAACGAGCTCTTACTGTGCTGCTTCTGCAGGAGCCGGCAGCAACATCACTTCTACCTCGTCAGCG
>JANQRQ010000249.1 GCA_028284485.1 Planctomycetaceae bacterium
ACCAAACCCGGCAACGCATCGATAAGCTGAGAGCGCCTTTGCGCGACCAAATGGAAAAGCTGATCAATGTGATGTCGCGGTATTTGCGCGAGTTCAAGGAAGAAACCGACGATCTCGATGCATCCGTCGACTCGCTCGACAGTTTTGTGGGAGTACTCGACCAGCTTCGACAGGAAGACCTCCCTCGTCACGAAAAGAAGTTCAAAGATCGGCTCAACGACCAGGTCAGTCAGGAGGTTGCGCTATTCAACACGGAACTGCGGACGGAATGCCGCCATATCGAAGACAAAATCGCGCTTCTGAATAGGGCACTTGCCAACGTCGAATACAACCGTGGAACGTTTATGTCGTTAGAACCGCGGCGCATACAAGATAGTGAAATCGATGAGTTCCGTCGGGCGTTGCGCGAATGTCTCGACGAATCCCTGGAGCATAGCGACGAAGCCAACGAAGCCCGGTTTCTCCGAATTCAAGCACTGGTCGCACGCCTGGCAGACAAAGATCGCACGACTTGGCGCAACAAAGTCATCGATGTGCGAAATTGGTACGATTTTGCGGCGAAAGAAATTGAACGGGAATCGGGCGAAGTTCGAAGCTGCTACGACGGTAGTTCCGGCCAATCCGGTGGAGAGAAGGCAAAGCTGGCGTTTACGATTTTGGTGGCGGCTTTAGCATATCAATTCGACGTCGACCCAACTCGGCATGCCCCAGGACGGTTTCAATTTGTTGTTGTCGACGAAATGTTCTCGAAAGTGGACGACCAGAATGCCCAATACGCATTGAAACTTTTCAAGCAATTCGGACTGCAACTGTTGATCGTGGCTCCGCTGGATGCCAAAGCCCGGGTCGCCGAGCCGTTCGTCGACCGGTTCTTGCACGTCGTCAAAGATGCGGCAACCAACCGATCTCAAATCTACAGCATGACCGCCCGCGAATACGACGAGGTCGTGTTGCAGTTTGCAGGCAATGGACAGTCCGGCGAACAGCGGCGTCTTACACCGAAATAGCAATTCGCCGGCGAATCGGCCTCGTGAAACGGGCGGCAGATTTCGCATCGAATGCACTGCACGCCTCCAGCCGACTTCGCAGCCTTGACATTCATGTCTGCTTCGGCGGTTGGCCGTTGGTCCAGGGCCCGGCTAACTTCTGATATTCCGGCGGGACGAGCACGCTTCCCGCGTCCCCTGCTTTCCAGCCGGCGACATGTCGGGGATTCGCTTTCTCCTGCGACATGCGTTCCCAATTGAGAGCCCATTCCCGATTGCCATCTTCGATGTTGCGGTCGCGCGACACCTGAAATACGCGTCCTTCGCGGTAGCTGCGCGTTGCCAGATTGACGATCATCACCGCTGCTGCCCCCAGTTCCGGGTCGTTGTTGACCATATGCGGGTCGCCGGCCCGAATCGCATCGAGAAAGTTATCGAAATGCGTGGTATTAAAATCGAAATCGTTCTTGGCTTCGAACGTTTCCTTTTTCAGTTTGCTGTTGAGTGTGACCTGCGGACGCTCGGGCACGAATTCAAAGCGGGCTTCCGGGCCTCGCCCATAGGAGATCTTGTCGAACAAGAATGAGCCGTGGTGTCCGCGGATGATGTGCTCGATTTTGAGTTCTTCGGACACCATCGTACTGCTGACAATACCTTGCACTCCTTCGTGAAAGTCGGCAATCAGCGATGCCACATCCATCACCTGGCGGTCGTCGTATTCCAAGAAGATTCCGCCGCCCCCGACGACGCGGCCAGGATAACGCAGCCCCGTCGCTTTCAACATGCCTGTGACACGATGGACGAACAAGTCACTGAGCATGCCGTAACCGAATGGCCAATAGCAGCGCCACTGTCCGTAAACCGACCGATCAAACGTCATTTCGGGGGCCAAACCTTCGTCGACGCCCAACCAACGCCGCCAGTCGACCGTTTTCGGTGTCATCTCCTTGGTAATGACGTTGTGCCTCGACATGCCGTACACGGAATTGCGAAACGATTCCGTCTGAAACTGGACAACCTTGCCGAGCTTACCGTTGTTGATCATCTCGCGGGCCATATCCCACACCGGCGAACTGGTAGACTGCACACCGACCTGCATGACGAGTCCGGAATCCTTCCAGGTTTGCACCACCTCGTCGGCTTCGTCGATCGTGTGAGTCATCGGCTTTTCACAGAAGACGTGCTTCCCCGCGCGCAACGCATCCAGCGTCAACTTGGCATGCCAATGGTCGGGCGTGCCGATGCAGACGGCATCGAGGTTTTCGTCGGCCAGCATGTCGCGATGATCCGCGTAGGTCTGCGGCTTGAGTCCCGTATGTTCCTGGATGTAGTCCACCGACTGATCCCGATGCACCGTGTAGACATCGCTGACCGACACGAGATCGATCTTGCGCCCTAAACCATGCAGTTTGACCAGCGATTTGACGTGCGTGCCGAACCCACGACGGCCCGTTCCGATAAAGCCGATTCGCAGCCGCTCGTTGGCGCCGGCGGCTCGTGACGGTGCGGGAGCTGCAAGCGTACTGGTTACAGCGGCCGCCGATGTTGCAGTCTTTAGGAATTGGCGTCTTGATCGATCCGTTTCAGACATAACTGGCTTCTCCGCTCGCTGATATCTGCTGAAATGTCACGTTGCCACAATTGGAGACCTAGTCGACGAGTTTCACTAACTTATAATCGTAACATGTTACCCGATTCAGGATGCGATCCCAAATTCCAGTCGGAACGAATTCCAACGGGAGGCCGACGACTGTGAAGCCGATTTACTGCCCGGCATCCCACAATTCGAGAGAACGATGCTTGAGATTTTCCTTCACCTGATTGTAACTTCCGGACTGTTGCTCGTCGTCGCCTATTTGGTGAGCGGCATACAGGTCGATAGCTGGGGAGCAGCCTTCATCGGCGCGATCATGCTCGGAATTGTGAACGCGCTGATTTACCCTATCGCGAAATTCCTAGCGTTCCCACTCACTGTTTTGACTTTGGGGCTATTCCTACTGGTCGTCAACGCATTGATGTTGCAACTAGCAGCCGCATTCACTCCGGGAGTCAAGGTCGAAGGTTGTGGGGCCGCGCTGGTTGGCGCCATCCTGCTGGCGATACTAAACACCGGCGTGTCGATGCTGACCGGGCTATAGCGAATCTGGAAATCTTATTCGGCCCGGTTAATTCTGCTTGCGGACTGCATTCTCTGGAATCCACTGCTCCTTGTCGCGGCGGCGTTTGATCTCCCACGCCTTTTTTGCTCGTTCGGTATGTTCCGCAGTCCGATGATCGAGGGGCCAATTCGGATCAGGTCGATGAGCCTCCTGCAAGATCGCTGCCGCCTGTTTCACCATGTCCGGTCGCGATGACGCCAAGTCGTTTCGCTCCGCAGAGTCGGTCGTTAAATCGTAAACCTCGATCGGCTTGTCGATGCCGTTGCGGACAGCCTTCCAGTTTCCGAATCGCGCCGCCTGGATCGGTCGATCTCCCAGGTGTAATTCCCAATAGAAATAATCGCGATCAGGTGCATCGCCACCCTTCAAATACTCCACCAACGATTTGCCATTCGTTTCGTAACCGGCCGGCGGGGTGGCGCC
This sequence comes from Planctomycetaceae bacterium, assembly GCA_028284485.1. Lineage (GTDB taxonomy): Bacteria > Planctomycetota > Planctomycetia > Planctomycetales > Planctomycetaceae > JANQRQ01. The sequence goes on from JANQRQ010000249.1 coordinate 3,569, forward strand.
ACCCAACTCGACAAATGTCGGCATGAGATCCCAGAATGCCCAAGGCTGGTCATCAACACGTCCTGCGGGAACAGTGCCCGGCCACCACGACAAGGCGGCTTGCCGCAAGGCTCCTTCGTACATGCCCCGCTTGTAACCCCTTAAGCCATTGCTCGCCTGATCGAACCGTTTACCGATTTCCGATTCCGGACTGAACGAGGACCCATTGTCGCCGGAAAATACAATTAATGTATTTTCCGCGATGCCTAGTTCACGCAGCGTGTCGACCAACTCTCCCATGTCCGAATCGACCCGTGTCACTTGGGCAGCGTACGCTTTTTGCTGTTCCGTCCACGGCTTGTCTGCATAGATGCCGAAATCGTCAATTTCGTGGCGACCATGCGGCAGCGTAATGGCGTAGAACAACAGAAAAGGTTCCTCGCCATGTTCGCGCAACCAGCGGATCATGTCGTTTTGAATCAATTCCTGCGCATAG
>JANQRQ010000041.1 GCA_028284485.1 Planctomycetaceae bacterium
CCTGCAGCGAAATCGACCCACACTCGATGTTGCTCAAGTGTTGCAAAACCTGGTTGCGAAGTGCTCGCGTGACCAGGTTGAAACTGCGAAGATCCTGCGTGTTGATTTCCAATTGGTTTGCAGTTCGCGTGCCAGTTGCTGAGGCAGATGGAGTTAACGTCGCGTGGTTCATTCAAAGTTGTCCTTGTTTTTGGAAATCAAACGTCAGTCGGGCTGATTATTGAGGTTCTCGATGGTGTCGAAACCGGGGCGTCCGGATTACAAACTCGCTTCAAGCTGTGGCATTAGGCGGGGGTTGGAATGTTGCGGATGGGCTTCGTGGCCGGCTCGATGGCTCGTCGGTGTTGGATGGCGGACGCATCGTTCCTTCGGTGTGCTTGGGGTGTGGCACAAATGGAACCTTTTTCCTCCACAACCGTGCAGCCTGCCAGTAAATCGACATAGCAACTTTCGCGCTAATAAACGGATAACGAATCAACACACGGGTCAGTGCGTGGCCAGTGACCTCGCGTCGGGCCAAGGTTAAGTCGGCGTCGAATACCTTGGAGTCGTTATCGTGATTTTCGATCTGAATGGCTAAACGCTTCGCAGGGGTCGTGAGCCGCCAACGATACTGCATTTGCATTTCCATGAAGGGCGAGACATGAAAGTCCTTTGAGCATTCGAAACGATAGGAATCGGTTCCAGGGAGTTTCGCTCCGTCGGAAGCGTTCAGCACATAGCAGTACTGCTCGCCCCACGGTGTGTTGGTGACTTCAGCAACGATTGTTTCCAGATTTTGATCTTGCTCATCAAAACAGAAGAAGAAACTGACCGGGTTCATCGCGTATCCGAAGTAACGCAGGTTTGTCAGCAATCGAATGGGACCATTGAGGCGTCGCCCCATGCGATCGTGTACGAGCGTCCGTACGGCAGAATCCAGGGAGACATCCGGGCTGCCGAGATGATCTTCCCGACGAAACCAGGCCAAGTTCGGCCCATTGGCGGACCAAAGCCATCGGTTTCGAAAAATTGTCTTTAACTCTTCCAGATCCAAGTACAGTAAATAAAGCGGATACTGGAACTCATGCCCAGTCGGTGCGTGCCTGCGATGACGCACCTGCCCTTCGTAGATGCAGCTATGCATGGGCTGGTACCTCTTTCGGAATCGCCGTCATCGTGTGTTGATAGGCATCGCAGACGGCCAACGCGCTGTTAACTCCGTCTTCGTGAAAACCATTGCCCCAGTAAGCACCGCAAAACGATGTGCGATTCGTGCGAAGGAGTTCGTGGTGGCGTGACTGGGCCACCGCCCGGTCGATCGTAAAGATCGGATGGCTATATCGAAATCGGGCCAGAATCTTGCCTTCGTCAATCCCCTCATCACCGTTGAGCGTGACGCAGAAGACGTTGCGCGACTCGATGTTCTGCAAAATGTTCATATTGTAAGTCACGGTGGCTTTCGCGGTCGTTTTCTCTGGAATGTGGTAGTTCCAACTGGCCCACGCACGTCGACGGCGCGGCAGGACTGAACGATCTGTGTGCAAGACTGCCGTATTGGGTTCATACGGAATCGACGAGAGGATCTCTTGTTCCGGCTTTGTGACATCTGCGCCCAGTATTCGTAACGCTTGATCGCTATGACAAGCGAAGATTACCTCGTCGAAAGACTCGGGGTTTTTACCTGCCGGGTGAACGACGACATGATCGGTAAATCGAACAACGCGTTCAATGGGCGAGTTCAATCGGATGTGGTTCCGAAATCCGGCGACCAGTGGCTTCACATATTCTGCTGACCCACCCCGAATCACCCGCCAAGTTGGGCGATTGCGAATACTTAGCAGCCCGTGGTTTTGGTAAAACTCCACGATGAACCGCATGGGGAACTTCTCGAAAGTTCCGGTCGGGCACGACCAAATCGCCGAACCCATTGGCAGCAAGTAGTGCTCGGCGAATTGTTGGGAATAATCGTTGTCATGGAGATAATCGCTGACGGTCACTGTGCATTCGGGATCGGCAAGCAGGCCTACGGATTCCCGGTTGAATCTCATTATGTCGGCGAGCATTTTGTGGAAACGCGGACGAAACAGGTTCAGCCGTTGGCAAAACAGGCCGTTCAGTGAAGTTCCGTTGTATTCGAGACCGGTACGGTCGCAATGAACACTAAAGCTCATTGAAGTTGGCTGCGATGCGACTCCGAGTTCGTCCAGCAGCTCGCAAAAGTTAGGATATGTTCGGTCATTAAAAACAATAAAGCCCGTATCGACAGAGTGTTGCTCGCCGTCTCGCTCGACAGACACGGTGTTAGTGTGACCGCCGATGTAATCATTCGCTTCGAATACCGTAATTTCGTGGCGATCATGAAGTTTGTACGCGGCAACCAAGCCAGAAATACCCGATCCGATGATGGCTATTCGCATGAGAACTCCCGTTTCAAGTTGCCCACAATAGCCGATTCACAGTCAAGATCTCCAACGGAATTTCCCTTAGTTGCCGCGAATCGATTTTTCCGGCGATGAGGGCTCGGCTCTCGCCAACTCCATTCCGCCGCAAGTGAACTGGAAGACGGCTCGGCATCGCTGTTGGAATCGTTCGTTGATGTCGTCTCGAGCGCACAACTCGCACCGGGGCCCGAGCATCGTCCGGTCCATTTCAATCGGTTCTTCGCGAAGATGCGATAGCCAGCATCTAAAGCGTGAGAGATACCAGGAATTCGTGTCGCAGGTACGATCCACTTAAAGCCGACTGCACCATAAAGGCGACGGAAGACCTCCACCCCAGTAATCCAGCTGCCATCGGGGAGCCTCCCATGAATCTCGTCCATGAGGCGCTGTTGTGAAATTCCGATTGTACCTGCATCGAAATCGCTACTCGCAATGTCGGTGAATCGAATGCGGTGCCGACGATCAAGCTTCTGCAACAAACGAATCTCACGTTGACAAAGGGGGCAATCGCCGTCGAAAAAAACTTCAACCACGTATTGATCACTGTTGTCACACGTTTCTGAGTCGAACGTCGAGGGAGTGGAATTCATGATCATCCGGCAGGTCCTTTAGGAGCCATTAATTCGATTCGTATAAACCTTCTTTTCTTCCGACTGGAATGATTCTTCATCGTGGTCGTTTTCGTCCGACATGCCGATCATTCCGACGAGGCTTGCCGCTATGACAATTGCGTAAACGCCACACCCGAAAATAAAGATGCCTGTATCAGTCATGACACCCACCCATTAGCAAAGCACCCAGCGAAAGAATCGATGGGACCCAAAGTCCGACAAACAACCCCTGTTCCTTGCTACCTGTGAACCACAACCCGACAGAGACGAAGAATGAAGCACCCGCGGCAGCAACAAACAACAACTTTGAAAGTTTTGTCTTTGACATTTCAGAATCCTGCCCGTTCTAGCAGTTCATCGTGAAATCCGACGACGAGCGTGTGGCTCTTGCGGAGCGTAGGAGCCCGAAGCTTGCCGGTCGGACCGACGATGGCATTAAGAACCTCAGTCTCATCGATCAGCCCATTCGAAAGATCGAAATCAATAATTTTCTTTCCCTTTGCAGCGACGATTCGCGTTGCTCCCCGCGAAATCTCAAGTGCGTCATCTCGATCCAGTTTGGTTTTCTTGGCATTGACCGTTTCCGTGACGCCGATGCCGTGCGAATCAAGCAGTTCATCCATTTTCGCGCAGGTTTTGCAGCCAGGACGGTGGTAGTACCAATCAATTTTGTTCGACATTGAGCCAATCCCTTGTTGCGAGTCATTTGCTTTGATCGTGGGCGATGTTGCCCCCTCGATTGATGTCAGACTCTAGATGCATCCCGAAAACTGGCCAGCAAAAATCGTTCAAATCGTGCCAACTCGTTGCCAGGTGACTATAATCTGAAGTATTTCACACGAGGCAAACCTGGATGTTCGATGGAACTTGTTTCCCCAAAAGACGTTGCGCAAGCTCTGGCTGTGAGTGAATCATCGGTCAAACGATGGTGTGACCGCGGAACATTGTCGATGATGCGGACAGCCGGGGGGCATCGCCGGCTCTCTGTCGGCTCCGTTTTGCAATTCGTTCGGGGGGGCGGGCATGGCCTCAGCGATCCGAGTAAGTTGGGTTTGCCCGCTGACACATGTGCGAATCAAACCTCGTTGTCGGACGCCAGTCACCGGCTATGTCACGCCTTGCTTGATGGCAACCAAGAGGCGACCCGAGCATGCCTCTTCGGACTGTATCTTGCTGGGCATCGGTTGAGCGTCATCGGCGACCATGTGATTGCACCGGCCATGCATGAAATCGGGCAGCAATGGGACTGTGGTGATGTGCAGGTTTACGAAGAACGTCGATCTTGTGAAACGCTGCTGAACAGTCTTCGGGAGTTGCGGTCGGTCCTGCCGCCTATGCCTGACTCCGCCCCGTTGGCATTTGGTTGCACGCCTTTCGGAGATCCCTATGCGATTGCGGTGGCGACTGCCGAATTGTCACTTCGTGAGAATGGTTGGGATGCGACGTCGCTGGGGAGCTCCATTCCCGTTGTCTCGCTGATTTCCATTCTTGAGTCACGACGTCCGAGGATGATTTGGTTGAGCGTTTCTTACCTGGAAGATGTTGATCGATTCGTTACAGACTGCGCAGAACTGTTCGAAGCGGCGTCGGCACACGGGACGGCGTTGGCTGTTGGCGGCCAAGCGCTCGGGGTAGAAATCCGCCGTCGGATGAAATACAGCGCCTTTTGCGATACATTTCAGCATCTCGAGCAGTTCGCCGGGACGATTTCTTCGCTGAATCGATTCGCCGATTCTTGATCGAGTGAATCGTCAATCGATGCGTTTGTACATCCCTTTGCTTGTGACATGCCAGACCGAGGAACACAGCTGACACCCAAACAGGTGGCTCGCGCGATCGGCGTCAGCGAATCGTCTGTGAAGAGATGGTGTGATACCGGGTTAATCGAGACCGTACGAACTGCCGGTGGCCATCGGCGATTGCTTTTGGAAAGCGTGCAGAAGTTTCTGCGTGAAACCGGGCAGGAGGTCGTCGCGCCGGAAGTGCTTGGTCTACCGTCGACCACCGGTGCAACCGCTCGTATTCTCGGTCGCGCTTGTGATTTGTTCGAGCAAGCGCTTGTGGTCGGTGACAAG